>JBAUAY010001156.1:0-15293 GCA_049676235.1 Streptosporangiaceae bacterium | reverse complement strand
ACGGTGCTCATGCCGTGCAGGAAGGCGGTTCCGGCGGCGGTTCGCAGGGCGGAGCCGCCTGACGGGAGACGGCCGGCGAGCCGCGCAGCCTGGGTAATGGAAGCGCGCGCGATGGCGGCATCCCGGGCGGGCAAGGCGGTGAGGGCTGGCCGGAGGGCGCGGGCGTAGGTGGTGGACAGCACACCGCCCAGCAATGCGACGGTGATCGCCCCGCCTGCCTGGCGCAGCGCGCTGTTTACCGAGGCGCCGATCCCGGCCTCGCCGCTGCCCGCGGCAGCCATGACCGTGTCGATCGCGGCGCCCATGGACGCGCCGGTGCCGAGTCCGCACAGTGCCAGCCCGGCGGCCACGACGCCGTAGCCTGTGGCCAGGTGGACCTGGCTGAGCATGGCCAGCCCCCCGGCCAGCACAGCCAGCCCGGCGGCCACGGTGAGCCTGGTACCCGCTACCCGCACGGCCTGGCCGGCTACCCCGCCCGCGGCCAGCAGCCCGCCCATCATCGGCAGCAGCCTCAGCCCGGCGCTGGCCGGGTCGTCGCCGAGCACGCTTTGCAGGTACTGCGGGAAGATGAACAAGATCGCGTACAGCGCCACCGAGACGGCGATGGTGGCGGCCGTGCCCCAGGTGAATCTCTTGTCCCGGAACAGCGCCGGGTCGATGACCGGGTTTGCCGAGTGGTGCTCGCGGGTGAGGAAGGCGGCGAGCAGCACCGCCGACCCGGCCAGCAGCATCCAGGTGGACGGCGCCGTCCAGCCGTGTTCCTGCCCGTTGATGACGCCCCAGACCAGGCAGGTGACCGCCCCGGGGGCCAGCAGCGCGCCCAGCACGTCCAGCGGCGGCGCGGCTGGGTTACGCGACTCGGGCATCAGCACCGCACCCGCGGCCAGGGTCACGCAGGCAGCGGGCACATTGATCCAGAACACCGAGTGCCACGAGAAGTGCTGCAGCAGCACGCCGCCAAGCACCGGCCCGAGCGGCAGGCCGAGCGCGATTCCCGCCGTCAGGATGCCGATGGCCTTGGGCCGCTCATCATCGCCGAACGCGGCCGAGACGACCGCCAGCGACAGCGGGAACACGATCCCGGCCCCCAGCCCCATCAGCGCCCGCGCCGCGATCAGCTCCCCCGCCGAGACCGACAGCGCGCACCACAGCGACGCCGCCAGGAACACCACCAGCCCGGCCAGCAGCAACCCCTTGCGGCCGAAGCGGTCCCCGAGCATCCCGGCGGGCAGCATGACCCCGGCGAACACGAGCGCATAGGCGTCAACAAGCCATTGCAGATCGCCGGTGCCCGCATGCAGTCCTGCCGAGATCGCCGGCAGCGCGATGTTCAGGATGGTCAAGTCCAGGTTGACGACGACCACCGACAGGCACGTCACGCCCAGCATCCACCATCGTCCCGCCCGCATTCACCCTCCGATGTTAGTGACTAATATGTTAGCTGCTAACATACCGCTGGCGCGACGGAACGGCAAGGCGGCAGGCAGCCACCCCCGCCTGAAGCCCCGCAGCGAGCCGCAACACGACCGGCTTCCCGCAAGCCCTCGAGGGAGCCGTCACGCCCCGCCATGCCGAACTGCGCGAATGAGCCGAACATCACGTGCTGGAGGATTCCGATGCCGACACCAGACGAGAGGGCCGGGAAGACAGGCAAGCTCTCGCTGTTTTACAAGAGGCACGAAATGAAGGTCACTCGGGCCGAGGTTGTCATCATCTTTCTGGCTCTGATGCGAACGCTGACGTCGTACTACCAGCTGAAGACCCGCCCCAGAAATATCCTTCCCTCAGGGCAGGCGGGATTTCCCCGCGGGCGCGGCAGGGATCTTGACCGGCACTAGATAACAGGCGATGCTGGCTAAAGCCACGCTGTCCGATTCGACCCAACCTCCGGCTCATCCGCACCGCCCTCGCCGAGGCGCCGCGATGACGGACCTGCCCGCGCTGAGCACCGCCGACCCCGCTGCCCTAGCGCTCGCCGACGGCGCGACACCGGCATGCAGCTGGCTGATCCTGCCGTATGACACCCGCAGCTTCCCGTTCGCCGAACTGCTAAAACGGGATGTGTTCGGGGTCAAGCGGCTCGACCTGCTGCATGAGTACCTGCGGCGGCGACGGCGTGCGCTGGGCACCGATGAAGCCCTGACCGTGCATGACAACCTCACCCTGCGCCGCCTGATGCAGGACCTCCCAGACGACAGCCCCTTCTACCGGCTATATCGCCACTTCATGTGGAAGGTGCTCGCGCCGTCGGTCGGACGGCCGCTGTCATATTCGAGCCACCCGAAGATGCGCGTCCATCTGCCGGACACGCCCTCGGTCAGCTCCTTCCACAGCGACGTCCCGGTCACCAAGCGGATCGATCAGGTAAACCTGTGGATGCCGTTCACCGACGTCGACGACACGGCCACACTGTGGCTGGAGAGCTTCTACGGCCGCGGCGATTTCGCGCCCGTTCCGGTGCGCTACGGGGAAGTACTCATCTTCGACGGCGGCTATCTCAGCCACGGGTCGGTACCCAACCGCACGCGGATCACCAGGGTCAGCCTGGACATGCGCTTCTGCCGCAAGGGCGCCACTACGCGGGCCGAGGGTGTTGACCTCATTAATAGGCTGGCCGCGCGAGTATCAGCCACTCGGCAAGGGCATGGCTGACGATCATAGGCCTTTGGAGTTGCCAGGCGCGTCGCTCAGGCCGGTTATTTAGGATGGTGAGCAACTCACAGAAAGGAGCCTGATTAATGCTGATCGTGCGAGGCGACGCTCAGACCCTGCCGTCGGAACTGAACAAGGCGGCCACCGGCGAGGTGTGGTTCGATCCGATCTTCCCGAAGACCGACGGTGTGGACGTCGGCACCGTCGTGTTCTCACCGAACGGGCGGACGGTCTGGCATCAGCATGAGCACGGGCAGTTGCTCCAGATCACGTCTGGATCTGGGTTCGTCTGCAAGGAAGGCGAGGCCCCACAGCGGGTGCGCGCCGGCGACACGGTATGGATCGCGCCCAACGAGCGGCACTGGCATGGCGCTACCTCTAGCACGCTGATGTCGCACACCACGACTACGATCGGCGCGACCGAGTTCCACGAGGCGGTGACGGAGGCCGAGTACGCTGCGGCGAACGCCACCCCGCGCGACTAAGCGGCCGCGGATAGGTGGGGCGTTGGTCCGCTCGACATGCCTGATGTCACGCTGACCCCCGGCGAGCTCTTCGTCCTCGGGCCGCTGGCCAGCTAGGTCACCGGCGCCGCTACTGACTCCTAGGAAGGCGAACTAGGGAGTTTCTCTAGCGACTTTGCTCCCAGCTCGGGCGACAGTGGATCCATCCACACGGAGCAACTGAGTTGAGACAGGGAGAAACCCGAAATGAGCACCCAGTTCTACACCCCGACCCAGCAGGCCCCCCACCAGCAGGCTCCCCGCCAGCAGGGCGGCGGCCCGTCCTGGTTCCGCATCTGGAGCGTGGTCATCGGCACGGCGGTCGCGGTGGCTCTCGTTGCGCTGGCCGCGACCCTATCGCACTCGCATTCCAGCCAGGCCCCGGCAACCAACAGCACGCCGACCTCGACGTCCGTCCCGGCCCAGCCGGCCACCCCGGTCAGCCCTGCCCACCCGGTCCAGCCCTCAGCCGCCGTGTTGAAGCTGCAGCAGGAGCTGGGCCAGCTGCACTACTACGAGGGCTCGGACGATGGCATCATGGGGCCCCAGACGATCCAGGCGATCACGTATCTCCAGCGTGACGCGGGGCTGCCGCAGACCGGACAGATGAACGCCGCCACCCAGGCCGCTCTGGCCAACTTCCTGGCCCACGGCAACAACCAGATGGCTGGTTGATCGGGCACGCATACCCTCGGGCCAGCTTCCCTACCGGTCAGCAGGGGGCACGCGATAGAAAGAGCATTAGACGATCAGGAGAGGAAGCCGCCGATGGATGTCATCGAGTTCCACCCGGACCGGGACCAGTACGCGTTCACCTTCGGCGGCGTCACGCCCGTCCGCAAGGTACAGCCGGGAACGATGTTGCGGCTGTGGACGGACGACGCGTTCTGCGGCAACCTGCGGGACCCCGCCGACCTGCCCAGCGCCAAGCTGACGATGCCGTTCGTCAACCCGCAGACCGGCCCGTTCTACGTGGAGGGGGCGGAGCCTGGGGACACGCTCGCGCTGCACTTCGCGGACCTCAGCCCGGCGCGGGACTGGGGCGCGTCCAGCACCATCCCCCTGTTCGGCGGCCTGACGGGCACAGACCGCACCGCCACGCTGCAGGCTCCGCTGGAGGAGCGGACCTGGATTTACGAGGTGGACCGGGACCGGCGCACCGTTCTGTTCCAGGCCCGGGCCAGCGACCTGCGGCTGGAGCTACCGATGGACCCGATGCTCGGCACGGTGGGCGTGGCCCCGGCCGCCGGCGAGGTGCGGTCCTCGCTGGTCCCGGACGCCTTCGGCGGGAACATGGACACCCCCGAGATGCGCGCCGGCGCCAGCTGCTACCTGGGGGTCAACGTGCCAGGCGCGCTGTTCTCCGTCGGCGACGGCCACTACCGGCAGGGCGAGGGCGAGTCGTGCGGGACAGCGGTGGAGGGCGCGATGGACGTCTGGCTCATCGTGGACCTGATCAAGGGCGGCGGACCGGCCTGGCCGCGGATCGAGACCGACGACTACCTCATGGTGGTGGGGTCGAGCCGGCCGCTGGAGGACGCCTGGCGGATCAGCCAGGCGGCCATGGTCGGCTGGCTGAGCGACCTGTACGGGCTGGACAGGCTCGACGCCTACCAGTTGCTCACCCAGGTGAGCGAGTGCCCGCTGGCCAACGTGGTGGACGTCAACTACAGCTCGGTCACTAAGGTGCGCAAGAGCCTGCTGCCCCCGGCGGATGCCTACGAGGGCGCGCACCGGCGACTGCGCGGGCTGGCCGGGACCGCCAGCCGGTAAGGCGGCCGACGAGGCGTCCCGGCGGCCCGGGCACGACAGCGTGTGCCTCGTTCGGGGATAATCCGATTGCTCGGCAAGTGGCGAGGAGGTAGCAGGTGGACCTGGGGCTGAAAGGATTGCGTGCTCTGGTGACCGGCGGCACCAAGGGCATCGGGCGAGCCATCGCGGAAACGCTCGCGGCCGAGGGAGCCGCCGTCGCGTTCTGCGCCCGGACGGCGGCCGACGTGGCCCAGGCGGCCGGAGAGATGACGGGCCAGGGCAGCATGGTGACCGGGCGCTGCGTCGATGTCTCCGACGAGGCGGGCGTGCGGCAGTGGGTCGCCGACACCGCCGCCGAACTGGGCGGCCTGGACATCGTGGTGGCCAATGTGAGCGCGCTGGCCATACCGGACGAGGAGGCCAACTGGCGCGCGAGCTTCGACGTGGACATGATGGGCACGGTTCACCTGGTGAGCGCCGCGCTGCCGTACCTGGAACGCAGCGAGGCGGCCTCGATCGTGACCATCGCCAGCGTGTCCGGCCGTGAGGTGGACTTCGCCGCAGGCCCCTACGGCACCATGAAGGCGGCGATCATCCACTACACGCAGGGCCTCGCTTACCAGCTCGCGGCCAAGGGCATCCGGGCCAACAGCCTGTCCCCCGGCAACACCTACTTCCCTGGCGGCGTATGGGAGAACATCGAGGCCACCAATCCCGAGCTGTTCGCGGCGGCGCTGGGACTGAACCCCACCGGGCGGATGGCGCGGCCGGAGGAGATCGCCCGGGCCGCGGTGTTCCTGGCCAGCCCGGCCGCCAGCTTCGTCACCGGCGCCAACCTGCTGGTGGACGGGGCCCTCACTCGCGGCGTCCAGTTCTGAGCCGGGCACGTAGTGGGCACGCTCGAACCACCCACGCCTTTGGCGCCTTCGCCTGCCGCGACAAAGCCGATGGTCTTACAGACCAGTACAGCCCTGCCTTAGGTCGGCATGAGCCCCAATTGAGTCATGAGCTCCGCTCGGTCCAAGAAGCCGGAAGCTTGACCACGTGCCACCCAGATAAGTGAGGCCCAGCGTATAGGGGATCGCCACGCTCTTCCCGGTCGGGGGAATGTCTTGACTGTTTGGCAGGCGGAATGTTTCCGTGTGCGTGCCTGTGAAGACCGATTCCTGGATGGCCTCGTTCCCCTCTGCGACTGCGATGTTAATCGTGCACCTGCAATCTGGAAACGCGTCCTGCCAAAGAGACCAGAACATCTGGCCGGCGTCGAAGCCCTGGCCGCCTACTCCGCCCGGGCCGGTGAAGGTAATGTCTTCGTAGCAGCATGCCAGCCAGCCATCACGGTCGTGCGCATTCCAGGTGTCGTAGAAACGCGTAACGAGACTTTTGATGTCGTCCATCTGGTAACTCCCCACCCATGAAGCTAACAAGCACGGGAGCAGTATCAGGCTGCGCTGATACCTCAGTTGTTTCGCAGCTCATCCGTGCGGTTTCGTACAGACTACGCCGACTCTAATGCTTTGCAATAGGTGCCCAGGCAGCCGCAAGCGGCGCCATGCGACGCCTGTGAGCGGGGCGTCCGCGCGGGCGACCGCGGTGACTAAGGCTACCGTGGCTGCCAGGTCATCACCGAGATCTTGGCGTCGCGCAGAAGCTGGAGGACGCGGTTCTCGTGCCCGTACCCAAGCGGACTGAAAAAGAACGTGTCGAGCGGGAACCAGATTCCCACCCACACCAGCACCCACCCCGTGGTGTCGAATACGAGGTTGGTGTTGCCGGTAGGGCCCACCAGCCTGCCCGCGAAGATCGCCAGGAGGTATCCGAGCACGACGATGGGAACGCCGACCCACAGAGACCGAACGCCAGCCAGCCTGACCGCGCGCCGCTCGCGCTCGTTGTAGCTGATGCGCTGGTCGCAGTAGCGACGCAGAGCCGCGCTAAGCCGGTCACCCAGGCCCTGGTCGAGCTCCGAGGGGGGCAACGAGAGCTCGAGCCGAACAGGCGCCCGCAGGCGCTGCGAGCGGAGCAGGCTGATGCAGTACTCGACCCCGGTGCGGTAGTTGCGGTATTCGGAGAACAGGTCGGTCTGGGCCAAGGCGAACATCTCCTCGGCGCTGTTGAGCCGCAGCTCGATTACCTGACCCCTCCCGCCGCCCATCGCACAACTTTAGCCAATAGACCGACCGGCAGGCATTGGAGGCTGGCCTTGGCGAAGATCCCGCTTGCCCTGCTGGCGCCGGGTTATGAGCAATACGACGGACGTCTTCCGCGTCTCTGGCGTCCTGGTGTATCTCCTCTGAGCAGTACGCAAGACTGAGGTGCCCCAAGACCTCAGGACACCTCAAGCATCTGCTGGGCTTTATTCATGTCGGGATGCTGGTCACTGACGGCATCCGGCGGATGGTCAGGCGGCATCCTGCCTGGCGGGCGTTCTTGACGGTAAGCCCTTCGATAGCCAGGCTGCCGAGACCTTCGGCCAGCCCTTCAGCCAGGCCGAGGTGCAGTTGGCAGACCGTGCCCTGGTCGCCGACGGCGACTTCGGCGAACGGGCATTGCCTGAGCACCAAGCTAATCCGCGGGCCATGCTCGGTGCGACTGGGGCGGAAGCCGCGCCGTGTCATCTCCGCCTCCAGCAGGTCGGCCGAGTCGTAGGGACCAGCCAGCTCCGCAGCGCGCCGGTGGCCTTCCTGCCTGCCAGCCTGATGCGCGCCCTGCTGGCGCCGGAGGGCTCCGGAGAGAACACCTGCTAGCCATGCGTAGGCGCCCGGGGTCTCCCACCGGCCGGCTACCTCCGGGTGTATGCGGTACATCAGCCGTGGCCTGCCGCGCCGGGACCGGGCCTCCGTTTCCTGCGTCACCAGTCCGGCCTCCTTGAGCACTGCCAGGTGCTGGCGTACCGCGTTGTGATTGAGCCCCACATGGCTGGTGAGCTCGGCCACGCCCACCGGCTGCGGGGCGTCCGCGATGTAACGGAACAGCCGGTGACGTGTCGGGTCGCCCAGCGCCCGTGCCTCGCGCTGCACCTGTACCGTCATGGTCGGCCACCTTCCCCAGCCGTCGTCCACCTTCCCAAGAGGTCATCTAGCCACGGTAGAACAACTCCGCAGCGAGCGCCTGTCTGAGATGCCGGAGCTACACGTTGGCCAGGTAGATTGTCGCCCGCCGCGGCAGCATCGGCCACCACTGCTCCTGCCATTTTCAGTCGCGATACCGGGCCCGTGCCGCCTTGCCTGGACCAAGCCATCTCCACCAACATCCGGCTTTTTTCCAGCGCGTACGTTGTATACCGGGCCAAGCGAGACCACAGCTAGCTGCCGCGGAGGACTATACAGGTAAATGAGCGCACCCCGTGCGACATTGACGGCAGAGCCGGTTTCAGCACCGTTCGGCGTGGCGGTTACCAGGAGCATGCCAGCCGTTTCCATGACGCGGCCCGCCGCCTACCTGCCGATTAGGCTGACAGTTTTTCGACTCATCAGTAGATTTATATCATGATCCGTGAGAACGGGCCAAAGGCGCCAGAGGTGTAGTGGCTGCCCGAGCGTGGTGAATGCACGTCGGTCAGGATCTGGTAGAGCGTCGGACTACGGCTGATATCACAGCCACTGTCCGAGGTCCGGGCCGGTACACTGCCGATACGGTCGCGATGAACAGCGCCGCCAGAACCGCCCCGGCGACGTTGAGTGCCCCGAAAAGCTGGCTGAGATTGCACAGCAAGAGTCAGAAATAAGATTCACGCAACTGTCTTCCCGGGACGAGAAGGCCTACGCCTGCCCCGGAACTCGACGCACAGCCCTCCCCCGCAAGCCCGACAGGCCACCTGCATACCTTCCACGCCTTCGACGGCCTGGCACAGGCGCCAGCTACAGCCCGAGAAGGCTCCTCAGCTTGACTGTGTAACGCCGCGACACCGGGATCGCCTCTTGCTTTTGCGGGTGGGTGCTCAGCGTCAAGACACCTTTGCCGTGATGTTCGATTTCGCAGATCCGAGCGATGTTGACGACATAACTCCGGTGGACCCGGATGAAGCCGAACTTGGACAGCTCCTGTACCACGTTGTCCAGCCCGTGGGTGGCCGCGCGCAGCCACCCACGATCAGTGGCCAGCCAGACATCGTGACGCCGTGCTTCCGCGTACCGGATCTCGCTCGGCGACAGCAGCAGCGCGCGACCTTCGCGCACACCTACGATCCGGCTCGGAATCGCCAGAGACGAGGATGGCTGCATCTCGTCGGCGCTGATGGCCTCACCACTGGCGGCGTCCTCGTCGCTGAGGATTAGCCCTATCACGCGTCCGGCCGATAGCACCGGGCGGACCTCGAAGAGCTGGCTGCTGCCGCCCAGCAGGAAGCCGAGGTCCGCCGAGCCCACCCACTGCGGCTCAGCCTGGACGCGCTGTACCGACTTTCTCGCGACCTCGGCCAAGCCCAAGCGATCCCCTCGGTAGCGCTTCGCCGGATCCAGCGCGAAGCTGGCTGGCAGTCGGCCCAGGAATGCCCGGACCTTCTCGTTGGCCACGATAACGTTTCCGGCTGCGTCGACGGCCAGCAGCGCGCCGCGCGCGGTCCGCGTAGCCTCGGTGAACGCATCAGCTATCTCCGCTGCGTCCCGCCAGGCCCGCTGCCGGAGCCCGTCGTGAACGACGCGCATTTCGCTGGTCAGCTGGTTCGCCGGGATCGGTACCGGACTCTCCCAAGCCGAGACGTTGAGCGCGGCCACCGCCTCCCCGGTGACAAAGTCGTAGACGGCCACCCCCAGGCAATTCCATCCATGCAGCGCCTGACACCAGTGCTCCGGCCCGCGAACCGACATGGGCAACGGCTGCGTCAACGCTGTGCCCATGCCATTGGTACCGGTCGTCGACTCCGACCAGCTGAAGAAAGGGGCAAGGTTGCTGTCCGCTGCCCTCCGGCCGGCCGCGCCCGACCCCCACGTAGCGAGGATCTGGCCGCTGCCGTCGGTCACAGCTGTAAGGCAGTTCTCGCTGTGTTCGACGATCGCGGCCGCTATCCCGCCCAGCTGCGCGAAGACGCTGTTGCAGGCGAGCGACGGGGTGCCGCGTCCCACCGCAGGGGGCGGACTCACGAGGTACGGGTCGACGTGGTGTACGTCCCGGCATCGACGCCAGGATAGAAGCACCTCGGTCGGCACTCCGTGCACACCGTTCTCACCAGAAACAAAGCGTTCCCAGGCAACCATCACCTCACGATGCTCGCCGGTCAGACGGCCGGCCACGGACGCCGACCGCCCCATCGCTACAGACCCGGGATTCGCCCGAAACTGTGCCCGGCCCATGCCCTGCTCTGTTCCTCGACTGCCGAATAAAACATCACGATATAGTCACGAGCCTAACATCATGCTCGCCACCTGACTTCAGCGATGAATCGGAAATTTCTGTTATATCGTAGAAAAAACCTTCGCCCGGGCCCAGGTGTTGCCGTCGTGCGCAGCCAGGCCGAGCAGGCGGCACGAGGTCGCGGACGAGCAGATGTCCGCGCTGCCCGGCCGGATGCTAACGGACACTCATGCCGTGCGGGTCGAGAACGTACTTCCGCGCCGCCCCCTGGTCAAAGTCGCGGTAGCCGCGTGGAGCGTCCTCGAGGCCGAGCACAGTCGCGTTGACTGCCTTCGCGATCTGGGCCTTATCCGAGAGGATCAGGTTCATGAGCTGCCGGTTGTAGCGCTTGACCGGGCACTGGCCGGTGGTGAACCGGTGGGACTTCGCCCACCCCAGGCCGAGCCGCACCCCGAGCTGGCCGATCTTGGCGTCCTCGTCCGCCGCACCAGGGTCGCCGGTCACGTACAGGCCCGGGATGCCCAGGCCCGCACCGACGCGCGCGATCGACATGATGTCGTTCAGCACCGTCGCCGGGGCCTCGGCCGCGTCCTTGCCGTGCCCCCGGGCCTCGAAGCCAACCGCGTCGACAGCCGCGTCTACTTCGGGCTCGCCTACGATCTGCTCAATCATCTCGCCCAGCGTGCCCGACTGGGACAAGTCGACCGTCTCACAGCCGAAACTGCGCGCCTGCGCCAGGCGGGCCTCGACCATGTCACCGACGATCACCACCGAGGCACCAAGCAGCTGCGCGGCGTACGCGGCAGCCAGGCCAACCGGCCCGGCACCCGCAACGTAGACAGTCGATCCGGTCGTCACCCCGGCCGCGTAGGCGCCGTGGTATCCGGTGGGAAAAATGTCCGAGAGCATCGCGAGATCGAGAATCTTCTCCAGAGCTTGGTCGCGGTCGGGGAACTTGAGAAGGTTAAAGTCCGCGAATGGCACCATGACATAATCGGCCTGCCCGCCGATCCAGCCGCCCATGTCGACATAACCATAGGCCGCGCCGGGCCGCGCCGGATTGACGTTCAGGCAGACTCCGGTCTTACCGTCGTTGCACATCCGGCAACGCCCGCAGGCGATGTTGAAAGGTGCGGAACAGATGTCACCGGGCTTGACGAACAGAACATCGTCGCCCACCTCCACGACTTCGCCCGTGATCTCATGCCCGAGGGTCTGGCCGATCGGGGCCGTCGTGCGGCCTCGCACCATGTGCTGGTCGCTGCCGCAAATATTGGTCGCGACCAATTTGAGGATAGCGGCGTGGGGGGCCTTACGCGGCAGGCCCATCCCGTTCACTACGTCGTCGGGAATCTGCAGCTTCGGATAGTCGATGTCCTCGACGCTGACCTTCCCGGCACCCTGGTAGACCACTACTCGGTTTTGCGGCATCGTCTGTTGTCCTTTGGATTCGCTGTCCGTTGGTTCGTTAACCCTCGCCCGGCCGCGACCAACATTGACGTCCACGTGGCCCGCCGTCCGGGTTTCAGGTCCAGATTGACCGCCCCGGCCAGGTTCAGGACAGTGCGCCGGCGCCGGCGACGGCGACCGTGTGATCGTTCTCGACCGTGCTGCCACTGACCCCGATCGCGCCGATGATTTCACCGCTGGCGTTCTTCAGTGGCACGCCGCCGGGGAAGGTGATCAGGCCGCCGTTGGAGACCTCGATGTTGTAGAGCGGACCGCCGGGCTGGGAGAGATTACCGATCGCGCCGGACTCCATGTCGAAGAACCTGGCGGTGCGGGCCTTCTTTGCGGAGATATCGATGCTTCCGAGCCAGGCTCCGTCCATTCGGGCGAACGCCTTGAGATTGCCGCCGGAATCGATGACCGTTACGTTCATCAGGGTGGCGATCTGCTCAGCCTTCTTAAGCGCGGCAGCGACGACAGCCTGGGCCTGGCCCAGGTCGATATCGAACATCCTTCAAACCTTCTTTCGTTTGCTCCCGGCTGCCATCCGCGTGGCCCCGATCCCGACGCGGGGGCTCGCCCTGATCACGTCCCTGGAGTTCGGCCGGGGATCACCGGCCTGACCGCGGCTCTCGGGCCAGCCCGGGCTGGCCGGGCTGGCCCGCAGTGACCGTTCTAGATGCCGACCGGTGCGGCGATCGTGTCGATCGTCTCCATCTGCTTGGTGAACTCGACGTACTCGTCGTCCATTAGCGCCCGCGCGTTGAAGTCCGCGCTGGCGATAACGCCGTGCACCCGGCGGCGCTGCATGCCGAAGTTACCGCCGTCGTAGATCGGGAAGATGGCGGCTTCTCGCAGGTACTTCTCGAACATGTGCTTCTTGTCCGCGCTGTTGACGCCCACCACCTGGAGGCATTTATAGACGGCGTCAAACAAGGTTTCAGTACAGAAGATCTTGTTCATCGCCCCGATCAGTTCGCCGTGGTAGTCGTGCTGGTCGATGTAGTGCGCCGCCTTCCAGCAGAAGTAACGGGACGCCTCGATCTTCCCGGCCACGTCGCCGAGGACGTATCCCACATATTGATGATGAATGATCGGGTGCGGGCCTCCGGCGGTGTAGGTCTTCGCCCAGGCTAGTGCTGCTTCGTACGCCGCTCGCGCAACGCCGACGGCGGCGATGCCGGCGACAGGCCCGGACCAGGCGAAGTTGCGGTTGATCAGGAGGTCGCCGTTGCCACGGGTTCCCTCGACCAGGTTCTCTGCGGGCACCCGGGCATTCTCGAAGATGACCTCGGAGTTCGGGGTGAGGCGGTGGCCGAAGGTGTCGATGGTGTTGAACGTGACCCCTGGTGTACCGCGGTCGACCAAAATGGCCGCCAATCCCTCGGTACCGCCCTTCCCCGGGTCGATCCGGACTACGTAGAGGCTGGTGTTCGCTCCCTGTCCGTCCCAGCCACCAACGTTGCACGGCCAGTACTTGCGGCCGTTGAGAACGTAGGAGTCGCCGTCGAGGCGGGCCGTCACGCCGATGCCTACCGGCGAGGGCAGCGGGGTGTCGAAGTTCGCGGTGCCCCCTGGTGTACCGGCCGGCTCGCTCGCACCGTAACCGGCGATCCACTCTCCGGTCGGGTCGGAGGTGGCCGCGTTGAGGACCTTCTCTTTCTGCGCTTCGGTTCCCCAGTACCAGACCGGCAGCAGGCCCAGTCCGTTGACCAGCACGGTGCAGGCGAACCCGGGGTCGACGGCGCAGATCTCTTCCGCGGCCAGGATCAGCTCTACATTGGTCAGGCCGCCCCCGCCGTACTGCTTCGGGAGCATGCAGAAGGCGATTCCCCGCTTGTATGACTCGACATACGCCGGCTTGGTCTTCTGGAATCCCTTCAACGGATCGGGTTCGGCGTCCGCGTCCCGTACTACCGGGGCGAGCACACTCTCGGCGAAGTCCCGGGCATCCAGTTGAACCTTCTTCTGCTCTGGGCTGAGCGTGAAATCAATAGCCATGCAGGTATCTCCCTTCGGACGAACTGCGCGAGGAACTAGGTGAGTGAGCCGGGGAACCGAGCCACCCTGAAGCAGCACTTTCCGCCGCTACCACGCCGGCTATCTCTGGCCTACCGCCATGTAGCCGACTATCCAGTCCGATGCGGATCCTGGGAAGGATCGCCGCACGAACAGCGCCTGGTCATGCACGAACGGCGACTCGTCGCGGTAGCCAGGTCGCTCCGGACGATGAGGTCATTACCGGGCCGGGGTTCCGGGTGCTGGAGGCAGCGTGGACCGAGGAGTCGCCGCGATGGCGCAAGCCGGGGCCCGGAACATCGTGGATGAGGTCCTCCTCGGTGGTGCGGCATCGCATCAGCGGTGGAAGAAGGCGCTTAGCGCGCTGCGGGTGCTGTGGATCGGCGTCCGGCGTGACAGCGCGGTCACCGCGGGCCGCGAGATCGCGCGAGGTGACCGGGTTACTGGGATGGCCGCGTCCCAGGCATAAGTGGTCCACCAGGGGCGCGGCCGTCGACGGCTGTAAAGGCAATGGTCTGCGTCCACCACGCCGGATCGGCGCACTGGGCGAGGAACGTGTCGATGGACCGGTCGTCCAGCTTGCCGGAGTCGACCAGGCGAGGGCGCAACTCGATGACCGTCTGCCTCCAGTACTCAGCCCACAAAGAGCCACCGTTGTACAGTGCCGTCTCTGCCGTGGCCCCGACGTCCTTTAGTCCCAGCCTGGACAGCATGGCCGGCAACCGGCGGCCGATGAAGTAGTCGATTCCCTGCTCGCGCGACCAGGCCAGCCATCCCTGCCAGAACGCCCGGACCTCAGGCGGCTCCGCGATGCTGACCGGCAGGAAATCCGGCTCGATCAGCAGGATCGTCCCGCCAGGCTTAGCGCTGGTCACGAGATTGACCACAGCAGCTTCAGCGTCGGCGACATGGTGCAGCACGGCGCGGGCCGTCACCAAATCAAAGTCTCCCGGCCCGACTGGCCCCGCCAGGATGTCGGCCTGGCGACACTCGAGCCCGGGTACGTCCGCGTCGAGCAGGGACAGGTCGAGATCCACCGCGACTGCCCGCCCGCCAGGCGCGATCCGCCCGGCTAGCCAGGCCGATATGGAGCCGTTACCGCAGCCAACTTCGAGCGTCCGCGCTCCCGGTCCGACACCGAGCCGCTCGAGGTGGCGGCGGTGCATCGGATCGAGCAACCGCGACATGAGGGCCAGCCGCTGGCGCTCGCCTTCTTGGTGATGATCAAGGACGTACTCTGACACGCTGTTCCCGGCAGGCTCCGGCAAACGATTCCCGGCCAGCAGATCCTAAGGCTGCCCGCTGTATGAGCTTATGCGCGCATCGGCATGGGGTCGAGGGTGGGTTCGGCCTGCGGCCACGAACCCCGATCCAGCTTGGCCGCCGGCGCGAAGCGGGATGCCACGACGGTGACCTCCAGCCCCCGGCCGCGACCGGACCAGGCCACGGCCTGGCCGAGGTTGCCCGCGCTGGCGCACACCGCCGCCCGCGAGCCATTACCGGCGAGCAGGCTCGCGACGACCTCGGTGCCGCGGGCCTTGAAGCTGCGGACCGGGTTCGCCGTTTCGAGCTTGATGCTCACCACGCACCCGAGACCGGGCTCCAGCGCCTCGCAGCGGTACAGCG
>JBAUAY010001155.1:0-9043 GCA_049676235.1 Streptosporangiaceae bacterium | reverse complement strand
CCTGCTTCGTCCCTGCCTGCTTCGTCTGGGCCCGACTCCGAGGCGTCGGCTCCGTGAGGTCCGCATGTTCACCCTGACCTGCCCGGTGAGCCGCCCTGCTCGTGATCACGGGGCTCATCATCACGGGCGCGACGGCCGGTCGCCGTTGCTGCTGGCGGCCGCGCTGGCGGTGGCCGTGCCCGGATTCCTGGTCGCCGCGTGCAGCGGCCAGGCGGGCTCAAGCGCGGCGCAGAATGATGCGATCGCGGCGCGCGCGGCGGCCGGGGGCAAGGTGCCGGTAGCGAGACGGCGGTCGGACACGCTGCTGGCCGTCCGGCTGCTGGCCCAGGCGGCTCAGGCGGCGATCGTGACGTCCTACCAGGGCGAGGAAGTGGTCACCCGCTGGAGCCAGGGCACCGGCGGGAGCGTCCTGGTGTCTGACATCTGGCACGTCAGCGGCGGTCAGACGGTCACCCAGACCCTCGACGCCGGAGCCTCGTCCAGCAGCCAGCCCTACCGGTCTTCCGATGACGACGGCCAGGCGCCCGAGGGCGTCCTCGGGGTCACCGTCCCGCTCGTCCAACTGCTCGAGACGCACTATGTCGTGGCGTACGCGGGAGCGGGCTCGGCCGGCGACCGAACGGCCCAGGTGGTGGAGGCCCGGCGAGCCGACGGTAGCCTCGCCGCGAGATTCTGGCTGGACGACGCGACCAAGCTGCCGCTCGAGCGGGAGGTCTACGACACCGCCGCCCACGTGATCAGCCGGGACGTGTTCATCAACGTCCGGTTTGCCAAGCCGGGGTCGGCGCCGGCCGGCACCGGCGCGTCGGCCGATCCGCAGGGCCTGTGGACCGACCCCTTCTCGCAGGCTCAGCTGCTCGCGCTGCGCGCCCGCGGCTGGCTGGTCCCGGCCCAGCTGCCCGGCGGCCTCTCGCTGTTCACCGGCGCCGAGACGGAGGCGAGTACCGGCACCGTGCTTGACCTGGGCTACTCCGATGGCCTGTCGGTCATCTCCGTGTTCGAGCAGCGCGGCCAGCTGCCGGCCAGCCTGGCCGGCTGGCGGAAGACCACCGTAGCCGGCCACCCGATATTCGTCGCGGAGCCGGATCAGCGGTCCCTGACCTGGTCCGGTCGCGGCATGGTGTACACGGTGGTGGCGGACGCGCCGACCCAGACCGTGGACTCGGTGGTCGGCGCACTGCCGCACGACAAGCCGCCCGGTTTCTGGCATCGCATGACCCGGGGACTGGTCCGGCTGGCGTCCTGGGTCAATCCGTTCCGCTGACTCCGATGACCCAGGAGAGACACGTGTCAACCAAGGCTGGGGCACCGGTCATCACCGGTCAGGCCCGGCCGTATCCACGAAAGGTGGCATCACCGTTTAGAGTGGACTCGCGAGCGTGTATTTACCTGCCCGACGGAGGGCTGAACGTTGTTTGACCTGTCCATCCCCAAGCTGCTGATCCTCGCGGTGATCGCGCTCGTCATTTTCGGGCCGAACGAGTTGCCCAAGATCGCCGGCCAAGCCGGGCGGGCCCTGCGTGACCTGCGCAAGATCGCCGAGGGCGCGAAAAACGACCTGCGGGAAGGGCTGGGTCCGGAGTTCGCCGATTTCGATATCGAGGACCTGAACCCCAAGCGGTTCGTGCAGAAGCACTTCCTCGACGACATCAACGGGGGTTCGGCGGCGTCCGCAAACCAGGGCACCGCACAGTCCCCGCGTCCGACCAGGGCGAACGGCACCCTTCTCGCCCCGGGCGAGCGCCCCCCATTCGACCCCGACGCGACCTGAACCCAGGACCCCAAAAGACCTACCGCGGCGTCAAGCCGAGACTACGCCCGGCCAGGCCGCGGCTGCGGGCGCCGAGCTCGTCCGCGATCTTCCGCAGCGCCAGCGCCGCCGGGGAGTCGGGATCGCTGAGCACCAGCGGGATTCCGGCGTCACCGCCTTCTCGTAGCCGGATGTCCAGCGGCACCTGCCCGAGCAGGGGCACCTGGGTGCCGCCGAGGCGGCTGAGCGCGGCCGCCACCGAGGCGCCGCCGCCTGAGCCGAACACCTCGGTCTGCTCCCCGCAGTGCGCGCAGACGAGATACGACATGTTCTCGATCACCCCGGCGACGCGCTGATGCGTCTGCGAGGCGATCGCGCCGGCTCGTTCGGCCACTTCTGCCGCGGCCAGCTGAGGGGTGGTCACGACGAGCAGTTCGGCCGTCGGGAGCATCTGGCCCACCGAGATGGCTACGTCACCCGTGCCCGGCGGCAGGTCGAGCAGCAGCACGTCCAGGTCGCCCCAGTACACGTCGGCGAGAAACTGCTGCAGCGCCCGGTGCAGCATCGGCCCGCGCCAGACGACCGGCGTGTTGCCTTTGGTGAACATGCCGATGGAGATGACCTTCACGTCGTGCGCCGACGGCGGCATGATCATGTTCTCGACCGGGGTGGGCCGGCCCGTGACGCCCAGCATCCGCGGTACCGAGTGCCCGTAGATGTCGGCGTCCACCACGCCCACCTTCTGGCCGGAGACGGCCAGCGCGGCGGCGAGGTTCACCGTCACCGACGACTTGCCCACGCCGCCCTTGCCGCTGGCCACCGCGTACACGCGGGTCAGCGAGGATGGCTGGGCGAACGGGATCTGCGGCTCCGGCCGCCCGCCCCGCAGCTGGGTCTGCAATCCCTGCCGCTGCTCGTCGCTCATCACGTCGAGCTCGACGCGGACCGAGGCCACGCCGGGCACCTTGCCGACCGCTTCGGTGACGTCCCGGGTGATTTTGTCCCGCAGCGGGCAGCCCGCGACGGTCAGCCATACTTCGACGAGCACCGCCCCGTCGGCCGCGATGTCGATGTTCTTGACCATGCCGAGCTCGGTGATCGGCCGGTGGATCTCGGGGTCCTGCACACCGTCGAGCGCGCGGGTAACCTGCTCGGCGCTGGGCCGGGTCGTACGCGGGGAGGTCATGGTTTCATGCTACCCACGTCCTCTAAAGACCGATGATGCCGAACGAGCTGGCTGCGTGCTCTGTCTTACTGCCCCAGAACACCCCAGTCGGTAAGGGCTTCGATCAGGCCTTCGGTAACCTCCAGAGCAGCCAAGTCGGCCAAATCCACCCAGCGCGCGTCCGCGGCGTCGTCGCCCGGGCGCAGCGTGCCGCCGGTGACCGTGGCCGCGTAGTCCCTGATGTCGATGACGGCGCCATCAAGCCCCGGACGCCGCACGCTGCCGACCAGCCGGCCGGCCTCCACCGCGAGCCCGGTCTCCTCGAACATCTCCCTGACCAGCGCTTCGGCGTCCGTTTCGCCTGGTTCGATCCTGCCGCCTGGGATGGACCAGAGCCCGGCGCCCGGCTCGTGCCCCCGCTTGATCATCAGCAGGCGTCCCCGCCCGTCCGTCACGACGGCGCCTACGCAAGGGATCACAGGGCTGGACACGCCGACAAGTATCCGCCTTGTCCGCTAGGCCGGACAAGCATGGGACGGGCTAGGCGGACACCGTTGTCCAATCCGCGTGAACTGCCCGATCCCCGTAAGACGGCCCAGCCCGGTGACCGCAACTCACCGGACAGGACCTAGAATCCCGGCCTGCACAGGAGGACGAGGATCTGTGCCCTATGGTAGCCGCCGTTCGGCTCCTCGGTCTGTACTGGTTTCGGCCCACAGCACCAGCACCAGCGGCGCCGGCCTTCGACTCCATCGAGGGCCAGGCGTCCGCATGTTCCGGCGGCAAACAGGGTAGGACGGCTCACGTCAGCCGCCGTGGGCATTACCTTCCGTAGCAATAGGGGCAGGCGTGGGTCAGGACAGCCGCCGCCACGCGCCAGCGGCCTGCCCGCGATGCAGCCGAACCCTCCAGGAACCGACCGTGTGGTCCAGCGCCTGGCGCTGTGACTGGCACGGCGAGGTGCATCCGCTGCTTCCCGCGTTCAGCCCTTCCAAGGACGGGCTGGACGGGCTGTTGCGGACCGCGGGCGTCCCGGTCTGGCTGCCCTGGCCGCTTCCGGTCGGCTGGCTGGTCACGGGTTTCGCCGGCGCGGGCGACGAACGCACCGGCATCCGCGCCTGCGCGGTGGCGCTGTCCGGCCCGAACCCGCTCGGCGGGCCGGCAGACATGATGGTCGTGGCCGAGGAACCAGGCGTCGGCCTCGGCGCGGCCCTGGCCGGCCTGGACGGCGTGGATCCCGGGGCGGGGTTCTGCGCTGCGCCACCGGTCGCCACCGCCTCGTTCGGCAATAATCATTTCCCGCTGTGGCCGGTAGATTCGAAGGACCGCGCGGTGTTCGCCGGCGAGGTCAAGGGGCTGTGGCTGTGGCTCGTGCTGTGGCCGGACACCGCAGGCGTCCTGCTCGTCGAGCCGATCGGGCTGCGTGACCTGCGGGACCCCGGCCAGGACCTGGACCTTCCCTTCGGAGCCGTTTCGCCGCGTCTGCCTGCCCCTTGATGCGGGCCGACCTGCATGTGCACAGCAGTGCCTCGGACGGAACCGACCCGCCCGCCGAGGTGATGCGCCGCGCCGCGCAGGCTGGCCTGGACGTGGTGGCGCTGACCGACCACGACACGGTGGCCGGCCACGCCGAAGCCCGCCGGGCCCTGGCGGATTCCCTGGCCGGCTCGCTGACCCTGCTGCCGGGCATGGAGCTGTCCGGCCGCCTCGGGGACCGAAGCGTGCACCTGCTGGCCTACCTGTTCGACGCCGGCCACCCCGACCTGGCCGCCGAACTCAGCCGCATCCGGGACGACCGGGTGCTGCGCGCGCAGGCCATGGTGGGCCGGCTCGCGGATCTCGGCGTCGGCATCAGCTGGGACCAGGTGGCCGCCATCGCCGGCCCGGCCGTGGTCGGCCGCCCGCACATAGCGCGGGCCATGGCGGCCAGCGGCGCCATCGCCTCGCCCCGTGAAGCGTTCACCCGTGACTGGATCGCCGACGGAGGCCGCGCCTACGTCGGCCGGTACGCGCTCGATCCGGTCCACGCGATCCGCCTGGTCCGCAGCGCGGGCGGCGTCGCAGTGCTGGCCCATCCGCGAGCGGGGCGGGATTGGGTAGTGTCCGACGAGGAGATCGGCCGGCTGGCCGCCGCTGGTCTAGGCGGGGTGGAGGTCTTCCATCCCGACCAGTCAGATACCGAACGGGTCGGGCTGCTCGCCCTGGCGCACGATCTCGACCTGGTGGCCACGGGTGGCAGCGACGACCACGGGAGCCTGACCGGTTACCGGATCGGCGGCGAGACGGTGTCCGCCGATGCCTACCAGGCCCTGATATCCCGGGCCACGGGGTCAGGTCGCCAAGCCGCGGGAATTTAGCGCAATTAAGCCGGATAAGCGAAATTAACGGTATCCGCTATAACGCCGCAATAGTGCGGCCGCAGCTCACGATGTGGACCCTGCCGAAGCCCTCCACAGGCACCGCGTTCGACCACCAGATGTGGAGCACCGACTTCGGCGTTCTGCCTTAACGAGTTTCCGGCCGATAACTCGGTGGCGCCACTGCCAGGCCACCGTCAGCTTGGGTATTGTGCCTGAATGAGCTTCTCATCGTCACTGGCCAAGGATGTCCGCCGCGTCTACCACGAGGAACTTGACGCGGGGCAGCGGGCGGCCCTGCTCAGCTGGCTTGCGTTCACGGTCACGTTCGGCGCGGTCCGGGGCATCACCTACAGCATCAAGGCCGGCCGGGGGCCGTTCGGCAACCTCAGCGTCGGCGGTCAGCACCTGCACCACTACATGTGGGGGATCGGCCTGGTCAGCGGCGTCGGCGGCGTCGCCGTCCACGGCGAGGACGAGCGGCGCAAGCATCCGGCCGTGGCGATCAGCTATGGGACTGGGCTCGCCCTCATCGTCGATGAGTTCGCCCTGCTCCTGGACCTGAAGGATGTCTACTGGGCCAAACAGGGCCGGATCTCGGTCGACCTGGGCGTCGGCGGCAGTTCGCTAGCCGGGACCTACTTGGCCGCCCTGCCCCTGCTCCGGGCCCTTCGCCGCCAATCAAGACAAGGGCTCTCCCCGGAGCCCGCTCCCACCGAGCCCGCTACCACGGGGCCCGCTACCACAGGGCCCGCTACCACAGGGCCGCTACCATAGACCCGCCTCGCGGCCGCTGGTGATCTTCGCCCGCAGCGCACTCTAGGGTGGCTGTGATAAGAAAGGCCGCGGGTCGGGAAAATGAGGAAGGAAACGCCCCGGATGACCACTCGGATCGATCAGTTCTCGTCGCCCGCGGCCGTCGGCGGCGGTTCGGGAACCGACAAGGTCAACGTCTGGATTGTCGGCGACGACGACGAGGTCATTGTCATCGATCCGGGCACCGATACGGCGGGCGTTCTTGACGTGGTGGGCGATCGCGAGGTGCTCGCGGTCATCTGCACGCATGGCCACGCCGATCATGTCGCGGCCGCGCTGGAGCTGGCCGAACGCGACGAGGCGCCAGTGGCGCTGCATCCGAAGGACCGGATGCTGTGGCGGGAGGCTCATCCCGGCGATGCCGCCGACATCGAGATGGAGGACGGCGGGACCTTCGAGGTCGCGGACGTCTCACTTGAGGTCATCCACGCGCCGGGCCATACCGACGGCTCGGTGTGCCTGTACTGCGAGGAACTCGGCGTGGTCTTCACCGGCCACGTCCTGCTGGCCGGCGGTCCGGTCCCGCACGACGATGAGTTCCCCGACTTCGCCGGGCAGTTGACCGCGATCGGGGAGCACCTGCTGACCCTCCCCTCGGACACCCGCGTGCTGCCCGGCCACGGGCCGGAGACCATGATCGGGGTGGCCGAGAAGAAGTTCGACTCCTGGGTCTCCGCCGGCCCCGTCGTCAGCTCCTCGTCCAGCCCTGGCGACTAGGTCCCGATGGAGCAGCTCGGCTTCGAGGGGATGCCCCGTCGGCTGTACCCGTGCACGCCGACCCGGCTCTCCGCCTGGCTGGACTGTCCGCGCCGGTACCGGATGAGTTACCTGGACCGGCCGCCGCCGCCGAAGGGCCCGCCGTGGGCGCACAACAGCCTCGGCGCCAGCATCCACAACGCCCTGGCCGGCTGGTGGCGGCTGCCGCTGGCACAGCGCACCGTCACGGCCGCGGGCACCCTGGTGGACCGTGGCTGGATCGACGAGGGTTTCGCCGACGAGACCCAGTCGGTGCGGCACCGCGAGCGAGCCATCGCCATGGTGGAGGGCTATGTGGCCGGGCTCGACCCGGCTGACGAGCCGCTCGGCGTGGAACGGACCGTGGCGACCCGTACGGACAAGATCGCGGTCTCCGGCCGGATCGACCGTCTCGACGCGCGGCCCGCCGAGACCACAGGGTCAGGGCCTACCGGGCCAGCCGGAGGCACGGGAACCGAGCTCGTGGTCGTGGACTACAAGACCGGGCGGCACCTGCTCACCACGGACGACGCGCGCAGCTCGCTGGCCCTGGCGCTGTACGCGCTGGCCGCCGGGCGGGCGCTGCGGCGGCCGTGTCACCGGGTGGAACTGCACCATCTGCCCACCGGCGAGATCCTCGCCTGGTCGCACACCGATGAATCGCTGGCCAGGCACCTCGGCCGCGCGGAGGACATCGCCGAGGAATGCGCGGCGGCCGATGGGCGGATGCGTGACGGCCTGCCCGCCGACCGGTACGACGAAGTGTTCCCGCCGCGCCCCGGCCCGTCCTGCGGATGGTGCGACTACCGGCGGCACTGCCCGGAGGGTGCCGCGGCCACGCCCGCGCGGCGCCCCTGGGACGGCCTGGCCGCAGACTGAGATCCCAGGACCCTAGATGGGGTAGCGGATGGGTTCGGTGGTGTAGGTGCGGCCGGATGGGGTGGTCCACTGGTGGTAGCCGGGTCTGAGCTGGGTGACTTTCCAGCCGGGTGATTGCTTTACTTTGTGGTCGCGGCGGCAGCGGCATCCGCCGTTGCAGGCGCAGGTCCGGCCGCCCTTGTCATACGGGACGGCGTGCTCGAAGTCGCAGCGGCGGGCGGCGCGGACGCAGGTGGGCTGGGTGCACTGCCCGTCCCGGGCCTCGACCAGGTGCCGGAGCAGGTGGCCTGGCTGGTACCCGGCCGTCTCGTACCGGTGGTCGCAGTCCTCGACCGGGATCGGGTGGAGCTTTACGGTGTAGTCCCGTCCGCCGGCGGTCAGGTGCCAGGTGCCGTACCCGCCCTCAGGAGGGGGTCCGTGGTCATCGGCCGGGGTGAAGGTGAGCGGCGGTCCGTCGCGTACGCGAGGGTCCGGGGTGCTGCCGCGGTTCCCGGTGGCTGCGTCGCTGCCGGGCCGGCGGCCCTTGGCCTGTCCGGGTTTCCGCCGGGTGCGGGCCGGCTTGGCGCAGCCGTGCCCGATGGCGTGTCCCAGCTGGTCGGTCACGGTCACGCACCAGGTGCTGCGGGGGTTGCGGGCCGCGGAAGCGGCCATCTGCCGGGCCAGCGCCGGATCCAGGGCGCCCAGCCCGCAGGCGTCGCCGGGGTGCCCGGCCAGGCCGAGCAGGGTGACCAGCGGGATCGTCAGCATCGTGCTGGCCGCCAGCCCCGGCCCGCCCCCGCTTCCGGGGTTCCCGCCTGGGCCGTTCCCGCCCGGGGCGGAGGGCCCGCCGGTCCCGCCGGTGTCGTCCTGGCCGGTGTCGTCCTGGCTGGTGTCGTCCTGGCTGGTGGAGGCCGGGGTGGTGGAGGCCGGGGCGGAGGCGGGGCGGGAGTCGGTGCCGTTGATGGCGTCCAGGAACGCGCGGACCCGGAGCTGGTCCATCGTGCCGGGTACCCCGGCGGCCTTGTAGGCCAGCGCCTGGTCCTGGATGTGCTGGTTGGCGGCCAGCCCCTCATCGGGCGGCAGCCCGAACGCGGCCAGCGCCGCGGTCCCGGCGTGCTCGCGCCAGAACCGCACCCGGGCGTCCTCCTGCTGCGCCCGCTCCCGCCGCTTGGCCGCCCCCTCCGGGTCCACGGTGACCACGGCGCGGCCGATCATGGCCGCGACCTGCCCGGGGGTCCGGCCGGCCAGGTCCCCGGCGATCAGGGTCTCGGCGGCGGCGCGCGTGTCGTCCAGCACGGCGGTGGCCTCGGCGATGATCCGCGCCTTGGCCATGCTGATCACCCCGGCCTCCAGCGCCTCCCG
>JBAUAY010001154.1:0-6798 GCA_049676235.1 Streptosporangiaceae bacterium | reverse complement strand
CTTCGGTGCTGCTCGAGTGGGGCAGTTGCGGCAAGATCGCTTATGTCGACGGCGTGCCCGCCGGGTACATGCTGTTCGCGCCGCCGCAGTACATACCACGCTCGATCGCGTTTCCGACCAGCCCGGTAAGCGCCGACGCGGTCCTTTTCATGACCGCTCACCTGCTCAGCGAATTCGCCGGCGGCGGCATCGGCCGGATGCTCGTCCAGGCCATGGCCAAGGACCTCACCCGGCGTGGCGTGCGCGCCATCGAGGCCTTCGGCGACCGGCGCTGGGACTCCCCGGCCTGCGTACTCCCGGTGGATTACCTGCTCGCGGTGGGTTTCAAGACGGTGCGCCCGCACCACCACTACCCGCGGCTCCGGATGGAGCTCAGGACGGTGCTCAGCTGGCGGGAAGATGTCGAGGTGGCGCTGGAGCGGCTGCTCGGGTCCATGACGCCGTCGACCCCCCAGGGGGCGCTGCGGCCGGTGTGACCGGCGCTTCACCCCCGGAGGGGTCTTTGTGAAATCCGTCCGGGGTGAACTGGATCAGATAAATTCGGCCAGCTCGCGGAGGATAGCCGACTTCGGCTTCGCCCCGACGATCTGCTTGACGACCTGCCCGCCGGAGAACACGTTCATGGTCGGGATGGCCATGATGCCGTAGCGCTGCGACACGGCGGGATTCTCGTCGATGTTGAGCTTTACCACGTTGATCTTGTCCGCGTACTCGGTGGCGATCTCCTCGAGGACCGGAGCGACCATGCGGCACGGGCCGCACCATTCGGCCCAGTAATCGACGATGACCGGCTTGTCGCTTTTCAGGACCTCCACCTCAAAGGTCTCGTCCGTCACGACCTTGGTCGCGCCCACTTGCGATCACACCCCTTAACTTGCGATGAGTAATTCCTGCGCTGCACGCGTACGTCAGTTTTCCTTGCTGGCCAGCCAGCGCTCCGCGTCGAGCGCGGCGGCGCAGCCCGTGCCCGCCGCGGTGACCGCCTGGCGGTACGTGCGGTCGACGACATCGCCGCAGGCGAAGACGCCTTCGATGGCCGTGCGCGTCGACGGCTGGTCGACCAGCAGGTAGCCGTCGGGATCGGTGCCGAGCTGGCCGTCGAACAGCTCCGAACGCGGGTGGTGGCCGACGGCGACGAAGATGCCGGTCACCGGCAGCACGTGTTCCGTACCGTCCTTGGTGCTCCTGATCCGCAGGCCGGTGACCCGGTCCGGGCCCAGGACCTCCGCTACCTCGCTGTCCCACAGGAAGTCGATCTTGGGGTTGGCGAACGCCCGATCCTGCATGATCTTGGATGCGCGGAGCGTGTCGCGCCGGTGGACCACCGTCACCGACTTGCCGAACCTAGTGAGGAACATGGCCTCTTCCATGGCCGAATCGCCGCCGCCGATGACCGCGATGTCGTGCCCGCGGAAGAAGAACCCGTCACAGGTGGCGCACCAGGAGACGCCGTGCCCGCCGAGCTCCTTCTCGCCCGGCACGCCGAGTTCCTTGTACCGCGAACCGGTGGCGATGATCACGGCCTTGGCGAGGTAAGTCTCGCTGTCGGTCTTGACTACCTTGGGGTCGGCGGTCAGGTCGACCGCCGTGACGTCGTCCGCCAGCAGTTCGGCGCCGAACCGCTCGGCCTGCTTACGCAGCGAGTCCATCAGCTCGGGACCCATGATGCCGTCGGGGAATCCGGGGAAGTTCTCCACGTCGGTGGTCTGCATGAGCGCGCCGCCCGCCGTGACCGAACCCTCGAAGACCAAGGGCTTCAGCTCGGCGCGAGCAGCATAAAGCGCCGCCGTATAACCGGACGGGCCGGACCCGATGACAATCACGTTCCGGACTTCGGTCACCTCTGCCAACCGTTATCAACCCCTCATCAGACCGGCACTCCAGTGAACCGATCCTAAGGCGCGGAGATTCCCGACGGCAGGGTGATGGTCTCCAGCACCTCACGGTTGGTGGTTGAGCAGTCCGGACCTGCTACCCAAGCGGTGTAGTCCCGGCCCGTGCGGGCGACGATGATGGTGGCCGGCCGGCCCTCGAACCGGACACTCTGGACCAGCTCCAGCGGGTCGCTGCCGGCGAGCAGGTGCGTGCACCCGAGCACCTGCGAGGACGCGGCTGTCGTCGGGCGGGTGGCGCGGGGCTCGTTCATTTCGGTCTCGACCTGCTGCCGCAGCGTGGCGCGCGAGACGTCGACGGGCTGGTTCCCCGACCTGAGCTCCGAGTGCGCCGACGGGGCCGGAGACATGGGCACAGCGGCCCGGCTGGCCGGGTTCGCGGCACTGCCCGCCGCCGAGGAGGCGCTACTGGCGGCACCCGAGGCGGCGGTCTGGCTCCCGGGGCCGTGGGGGATCTGGCTCAGGGCGAACCCCCCGGCCGCCAGCACCACAGCCGCGCCGGCCGGGGCGAGCACGCGCCATGTCGCCAGGCGGAAACCGCGCTTGGCGGCCGGGCGGTCATGCGCCGCGGAGTCGCCCGGGCGGTCGGCCTGAGCTCGTTCGGGATGATTCTTTCTGGTCACCTCAGCCGCGAGAACGGTGTCAAGCCGCTGGGCCACGCTGTCGGGCATGGGTGGTGCCTGGACCGACGCGAGCAGCGCCGAGACCCCGGCGAGCTGGTCATCGAGGGCGGTGCAGCGATCGCAGCCTGCTAGGTGCGCGGCGATCTTGGTGCCACGCCGCCCGGTGATGAGTCCCGCGCGGAACTCGGCCAGGACATCGGTGCCCAGGTGGGTCATCTGCCCCCTCATGCGGTCATCACCCGCTCGCTCACTGGTCGCCTCCCTGCGCAGGTGAGACGCTCTGGCTCGCCGATCGGTTCCCTTGCAAATGCGCCAAGTAAGGAAGCAGCCGGGCCCGGGCCCGGGCGCAGCGGCTCTTCACCGTGCCCGGCGACGTGTCCAAGATGGTGGCGGCGTCGGCTACCGAGAAGCCGAGCATGTCGACCACCACGAGCGCGGCTCGCTGCTGCGGCGGCAGCATCCGCAGCGCGGCGTCCACGTCCAGCCTGGTGTCCACGATGCGCGCGGGATCGCTGTCCTGCGCCACCAGGGCCTCGAACGCCTGCTCGTCCCCGGCGGACAGGGCGGGCCGGGCGGCGCGGCGGCGTAGCCGGTCCAGTGACGCGTTCACCACGATCCGGTGTAGCCACGTGGTGACCGCGGACTCGCCGCGGAAGTCGCCGGCCCGGCGGAACGCGGAGACCATCGCGTCCTGAAGCGCGTCGGCGGCCTCGTCGGGATCGCAGACCGTGCGTAGCGCCACCGCCCACAGCCGGTCACGGTGCCGGCGGAAGAGCTCCCCGAACGCGTCGCTGTCCCCCGCCACATGCCGACGGAGCAACTCCTGATCAGAGGGCCCATCGACGGCGTCGGGCATTCGGCATCAGCCCGATTGACTCGCGGCGAAACCGTGCACCACGACGTTGTAGATCTGCGCCTCGTACTGATTGGCGGATCCGGTCAGCGGCGGGAGGTAGGTAAGCCAGATCAGGACGTAGCGGCCGGTCGTGCTCTTGGTCACGTGGAACGTGGTATTGCCCCGCGCAGTGGCGGAGCTCTGCAGCGGGGTGAAGCTGCTCAGGGCTGAAGCGACGGGGTTGTTATTGTTGCCGATCTCGATCTGGACGTGGGCGCAGCACGTGGTGCCGAACTGGACAAGGATCTGACTCAGCCGCACCGTCCGGCCCATGTCCAGGAGCAGTCCCGTACCCGTCTTCAGGCCCCCGAAGATGGGGTTGCCGACGTAGTAGCTGGTATGCCAGAACGTGCTGGCGTTGCCGTCTATCACATTGCCCGTGTCGGTCGGGTCCTCGTTGCTGCCTGGGGGGCTGCCAAGCGGGTTGAAGCTGCTCGCGCCGACCGGCTTGAGCAGGACGGATGCGACCGCGGCCTGCGACGACGGACGCTGACTGGCCGACGGCGGGGCGGCCGAACGATGGGGGCTGCGACTGACCGACCAGACGGCCACGCCGACTGCGACCAAGACGAGCACGACCACGATGCTGACGATGGCGCGGGCGGCCGTGGAACGCTCGCGAGGCGGCTTGTGTCCGCCGCCGGCCCGGGTCCGCGGCACTAGGCCCGGCGGCGGGTACGGCTGGGCGGATCCATCCTGCTGGTAGTCATAGCCGCGCGGCTGGTAGTCATAGCCGGGAGTCGCGGTCGGGCCGGGCGGCAGGGACGCGGGAGTCGGCAACGGCATTGGCGGGGCGGCGCTGGTCAGGGCGTCGGCGAACGTCGCGGCGGTGCTGAGCGCCGGGCCGTGCCGGTTCGGCCGTTGGAACAGCGCCCGGCAGGTCACGTCGTCGATGCCGGCCGGCACGCCTGCGGACACCTGGCGTGGCGTGCACGGGTCCCCGTCGTTTTCCGGCGCGGGCGGGAGCAGGCCGGGCGCAGACCCGGCATACCCCCGGTCGCCGGGCCAGTAGCCGGTCAGCGCGGCATAAAGCAGCCGGGCCAGGTCCCGCGTGTCGGTGAGCTCCGGGTTATTGGCGCCGTCGTCCGCCGCGGTCAGGGAAGACGGCTCCGGGCCGGCCAGGGCGGCGTCGATGCCGAGCCCGGTAATCTTCACGCCGCCGCGCTGGGTCCAGTGCAGGCAGGCCGGATCCAGCCGCAGGTGCGCCAGGCCGGTGTCGTGCGCGACCGCGATCGCCCGCGCCGCCTCGGCCACCAGGGCGGCCGCGCCTGGCGGATCTAGCGGACCTTCGGAGAGCATGTCGAGCAGCGACTCCCCGGCCACCCACTCGAGCACCACGTAGGCGAGCTCGTCCGCGTCCTCCACGTCGAATACCTGGGAAAAGCGCGGATCGCCGAGCCTGCTCGCGGCCCTGGCGGCGGTGACGGTCTCGGTTACCCGGGGGAAACCGGTCGCGAAGGTGAGCACAGTGACAGAACGGGCGAGCGTCTCGTCCGTGGCTTTCCAGTACGTCCAGCCGGCACCCGCGCTTACCTGGTCAACGAGACGGTACCGTCCCGCCAGCCGGGTTCCTGGTTCCGACGTGTATGTGCTCATAGGTTGCCACCCATGCTAATGCCGCCTGCTCTGCCGGCCGAACCTTGCCGCTATCGTCTTGGTCAGGAATCCGAATTCGGCTACATGCAGTGACCTGGCACAGAGTGCGTAAAGCGCGACCGCGCCGCCGCCGCCGACAATGACGACCACTAGACCGTAGGCCGCACTGGGGTTATGCACGACATGTCCCACGCCGATCATCACGGCCAGCGCGAAGATGAGCCCGGGCACGGTCGCCAGGTGCATCCTGGTCAGGCTCCGGGCGATCGCCCATCCGTCGAGGCTGCCGACCCGGCGCAGCAGCAGCGCCCATCCGGCGATCGTCCCGACCAGGTTCGCGATCCCGTACGCGACGGCCAGTCCGGCGACCACGTCCGCGGCCGGCAGCACGTGCAGCGCGATGAGGGCGCCCGCGATGCTGACGCACATCATGAGCAGGCCGACGAAGGCGGCCGTCCGGCTGTCCTGGAATGAGTAGAAGACCCGCAGTTGCAGCTGGGTGAGCATGTAGGGCACCAGGCCCAGGGCGAACAGGCCGAAGACCTCGCCGATGTATCTCGCCTCCGCGGGCGTGTTGCTGCCGTAGGAGAACAGGAACTCGGCCAGTGGCCCGCCGAGCACGGCGAGGTAGATCGCGGCCGGGACCACGAGCACGGAGGCCAGCCGGACGCCGATCGAGAAGTCGTCCCTGACCAGCGAGTACCGGCGCGCGCTGGCATGCTCGCTCATCCGGGGCAGCAGCGCCGTGATCACCGAGATGCCGATGATCGCGTACGGCAACTGGAAGAGCTGCCAGGCGATGGAGTATGCCGAATAGCCGTTCTTGCCCGCCGAGGCCGCGTTCGCGATGATCTGGACGACTAGGCTGCCGGCCCACGTGGCGATGACGTAGACCGACATCCAGCCGGCCATCCGGCCCATCTCGGTCACCTCGCCGGGCCGGAACCCGAGCGTGGGCCGCCACCGGAACCCGGCCGCCCGCAGCGACGGGAACAGCGCGACGGTCTGCGCTACGACGCCAAGCGTGGTGCCGATCCCGAGCAGTTGCACTCCGCCGGCCGAGATGTTCGACGGATCCTTGTTCAGGCCCACAGTCATTACGTAGAGCCCGCCGATGACGATCACGACCAGGTTGTTGACGACCGGGGCCCACATCGGCGCCGCGAACCGGCCGCGCGTGTTCAGGATCGCCCCGATCAGGGAGCTCATGCCGTAGAAGAAGATCTGCGGGATGAAGAAGTAGGCCCACAGCACCATCAGGTTGTGCTCGGCGGCGAGTGGGCTACCCGCCGGACCATGGATGGTGGGCGCGTACAGGTCGACCAGCGGGGCCGCCAACAGCGTCGCCACCACGGTGACCCCCAGCAGGGACAGCGCGCCGAGGGTGAACAGCCGCTGCGTATAGGCCTCGCCGCGGTCAGGGTCGCGCCGTCCCGCCCGGACCAGCAGCGGGACCACCACGCTGGTGAAGATGCCGCCCAGCATCAGGTAGTAGACGGTGTTCGGCAGCGTGTTGGCGTTGTTGTACGCGTTGCCGAGCGCCAGGGTGCCCATCGCGTACACCAGGACGAGAGTGCGCAGGAAGCCGGTGGCCCGCGAGACCAAGGTGCCGACCGCCATGCCGGCGCCGGATCGCACCAGGCTAGAGCGGGTGGTCGACCCTGGGGAGTTGGCCGGGCGGGCGTCCGCGCCGGGACCGCCGGGCCCGCCCCCGGGTGGCCCGGGGGGGCCAGGAGGCCCGGGCGCTCCCGGTGGCCTCGAGGGGTAGTCGGGACGGTGCCCGGGCTGTGGG
>JBAUAY010001153.1:0-7038 GCA_049676235.1 Streptosporangiaceae bacterium | reverse complement strand
CTCGCGACCCATCTCTATCGCTTGATGGCTGGCTCGCGAGTCCGCCGTGCGCGTGCCTGCAGGATGAGGCGCTGGATCGTGTACGTCACGCCGAAGTACAGCAGTAAGGACGCCGAACCTAGGCCGGCCTGCGCGCCTTTGCCGTCGACGAGATAGTCGTAGCCCAGGTGAACGCCGAGCGAGACGATCCACAGCATGGCCGTGAGCCAGGTTCCCTGACGCCAGGCCTGGCCGCGGTCCACCCATACGTGCACGCTGGCCGCGCGAATGGCGCCGAAGATCGCCGCGATGACCAGGCTGCCCGCCAGCGCGACTGCCACTCCGGCGCCGTGATGTCCGTGCTTAAGGTACGGGCTATCCCTTGGAGGTGGCCGCGCGCTTGGCGGCTGATTCGAGGGCCGGCAGCGGGAGCCAGCCATCGTGCGACCAGATGATCTTGCCTGAGGCGGAGACCAGGACGAACCAAGGCTGGTCCTGGACCCCGTAGCCGTCGGCCACGCGCCCGGTGGTGTCCAGTGCGACCGGATAGTCCAGCGAGGTGCCAAGGTTCCGCAGGTAGGAGCGGACGGTCTGGGCCGAGGGCTCGACCACCCTCTCGTCCACCGCCACCAGCTGCGGCAGACCGTCCCGGCGCGCCTCCGCCACGTAGGCGTTACCACTGACCAGCTCGGACTTCAGGTCCGAGACCTCGGACAGCCAAGTAGCGAAGAACATGACCAGGCGCGGCTGCCCTGGCCCCAGCGCGACGGTGCCGCCCTGGATCCCGGCGGACGGCAGCGTGAGGCGGGCCGTCGGGCTCTGCACGGCGATGGACGCGAGCGACTCCTGGCTAGCGACCTTGGGATGACCGGGCAGCAGGGTGGAGAGCTCATCGGCGAGTACGCGTGCGGATTGCCCGACGCTGGAGTAAGCCATCTGCGTCAGATAGAGCTTGCGCTCGCGGCCCTGCTGGTCGATCACGAACAGGGCGGGGGTGTGGTCGATCTGCCCTTGCTGGATCTGGACGGCGATGTGGTAGAGGCTCCACGCCGACTTCAGCTGGGCTGGCGATCCGGTCAGGAAATCCCACTGGTTGACCAGGCCGTGCGCCCGCGAGTAGGAGAGCACGTCCGCGACGCTGGTGGCATCGGGGTTCGCGTCTATGCCGAGCAGCTGCACCTTGTCCCCTGCGGCCCCGAGTAGCTGCTTGGCCTCCAGCATGCTCTGCGTGGTCAGCGGGCAGACCGTGGTGCACTCGGAATCTTCGAACGCCAGCATGACGACTTTGCCGCGGAACTGGCTCAGCGACATCGCCTGGCCGAACTGGTTCTGCAGCCGGAAATCTGGCGCCGGACTCTCGCCGAGAGTGCTACCGAGGTCCAGGTTGGGGTTATCCATCGCGGCGGTGCCCGGCCCCGCGGACGCCGAGCTCGCCGACTGTGGGCTCGCTGGCGTGCCGGTACTGCATCCGGCCAAGCCCGCAAGCCCGGCGAGGGCGCCGAGCAAGGCCGCCGCTGACAGCGCGACGCGCGCGCGGGACCTGTTCATCGCGAAGACAGCCTACTGCGGGGCGAAGGTGACCTAATCCGGGCTACCGGGCTCCGGGCTACCAGGCCCCGGGCTACCAGGCCCCGGGCTGACAGGTTCATCTCCGACGATCACGGCACCTCCGTGGCCCCAGGAAACGTACCGGAAGGTCAGGTTGATCAGCGTGGACACGCGGTTGCGCCCGCCGAGCAGGTAGACCAGATGCAGGGCGAACCACGCGAGCCAGGCGAGGGTTCCGCGCAGCCGCAGCCCGCCGGCCAGCTGGACGACGGCGGACCTGCGCCCGATCGTAGCCATGGTGCCCTTGTCGTGGTACTTGAACGGTTCGGTGGCCGTCTTGCTCTCCAGCTTGACGATCTGCGCGGCGGCGTGCCGCCCCATCTGCAGGGCGGGCTGGGCGAGCTGCGGCATGGGATCGTCCGGGTTCACTGCGATGTCCCCCACGGCGAAGATCCGGTCTTGGCCCTGCACCCGCAGGTCGGGCCCGACTGCGATGCGGCCGTTCTTCCCCTGGGGCAGCCCCCAGCCCGCCACGGCCGAGGCTGCCGCCACGCCGGCCGCCCAGACGGTGATATCGCTCGGCAGGTCCTCGCCGTCGGCCAGCCGCACCTGATTCGCGGTGACCTCGCTGATGCGGGTGTTCAGCCGCACGTCGACATCGCGGGCCAGCAACTGGGCCTTGGCGTATTCGCGCAGTTTCTCGTGGAACGGCCCGAGCAGCGACGGTGTCATCTCGACCAGCCGGACGTGCACCCGGGACGCATCGACGTCGGGGAAGGTGGCACCGAGCACGATGCCGCGCAGTTCGGCCAGCGTGCCAGCCAGCTCCACGCCGGTGGCGCCGCCGCCGACCACGGTGACGGACAGATCGCCGCTGTCCACGCTCAGCCGCTCGAAGCCCGCCATGAGGTGGTCGCGCAGCACGATGGCGTCCGTGCGGGTGTACAGGCCGAACGTGTTCTCCATCGCCCCCTTGATGCCGTAGAACGCGGCCGACACGCCGGTGGCGATGATGAGGTAGTCGTAGCTGAGATCACGGCCGTTGGTGAGCTTGATCCGGCGGGAGGCCGAATCGATCGCGGCCAGCTCCCCGCGCCGGTAGATCGCCCCGTACCGCCGCACGAAGCCACCCGCCGGGTAGGCGACGTCGGCGGGATTCAGGCCCCCGGTGGCGACCTGGTAGAGCAGCGGCTGGAAGGTGCTGTAAAGGTGGCCGTCCACCAGGGTCACCCGCAGGCCCGCACGGGTGAGCCTGGGAATGGCGGACAGGCCGCCGAATCCCGCGCCGCAGATGACCACGTGCGGCGCGTTCGGGTCAGCCTGACGTCTTCTCGCGATCGTCCTCACCTCCGGCTCCCGCCGCGATGTCCAGTTGGTTGCGACGCTTCTCTACGTATAGCCGGAACGCATGGCGGTCTTGTTCCGTATACGGCGGCGGCGCCAGGCTTCGCGGCCATAGCCGGTAGGCCCGAACCACGTTGATCTCGACCGCGTACAAAGTGAGCTGGGCCTGCAGGTAGAGCCAGGCGATCAGCCCGAGCACGACGGCGAACGTGCCGTACAGCGGTGAGGCGTGGGCAATCTGATGGGACAAGAAATAGCCGCCGAATGCCTGCAGTATCTGCCAGACGACCGCGCTGATGGCCGCGCCGAGCCAGAGCTGCCGCCAGGTGATGTCCTTCGCGGTGGCGAGCCGGAAGGCCAGCCAGAACAGCCCGAAGTTCAGCACCAGCGACACCGCGATGGCCAGCACAGACGAGCCGGCGCCGGGGAGGACGCGTCCAGCGCCGGCCGCGAGCCCGGACAGGATCGTGGTGGCGATGAAGCCCGTGCCGACGACGACGATCAAGGTGATACTGCGCAGCCACGACCACGGGAACCCGGGGCGGCGGGAGAAGGGAATCTCCCACACCGAGTTGAGGGCGTTCTGCAGCGAGTTCGCTACCCCCAAAGTCCCGATGAACGTCCCCACCAGGCCGATCGCGAGCGCGATCCCGGTCTGGTTCAGCCGGTCGACGTGTCCCTCGAGCAGGCTGACCGCCGGGTACTTGTCCACCGCGTTCAGCACCGTTTGCTTCAGCCCGGGATTGTCCTTTAGCACTATGTCCAGCACGGTCACCAGGACAAGCAGCAGCGGGAAGATCGCGACCAGGGCCGAGTAGGCGATCAGCGCGGCGAGGTTGCCGGCCTGGTCGTCGCCGAATTTCTTCCACACGGCGACTGGCACGGCCAGCCACGCGTGCCGCTGCTGAAGCTCATCAGCGGCCCGGACGGCCTTTTGTATCCTGTTCATCGCCTGAACAGACCTACCCGGCTCCAGATACATCCATCCGCTGGAAACCGTGCCGCGTTGCCGCAGGCCATCACGGGATTAGGGGTCATGTGCTACCGCCAAGTGCTACAGATTGAGCGCGACCAGTTCGGGGTGCAGGCAGCCCTGGCCGACCCCCGCTGAGACGGACGGGCTGGCGCCAGGGCTCGGCGTGGAACCAGCCGACCCCGAAAATCCCGGCGCCCCCGGAGACCTCGAAGATCTCGGCGTGCCGGGCGACTCGGATAGGCCTGATGACGGTGAGCGGACCGGGCTCGCCGGCGGCGACACGGACGGCCCGGGGGCGGATCCGGACGCGACGGGCCCGGACGCGGCGGAGGAGCTCGGCTGGGTCGGCGAACTCGCTGCCAGCTGGGTGCAGGCCGCGATGATCACCAGATCGCTGGCCGGGTCGGCGCTGCCACCGACTCCGCTGAGGTCGACGAAGTAGTGCGGCCAGGGCAACCCGGCCGCGGCCAGCGTGACCCGCTGCACTGCGAGGTCGTAACCCCAGGCGTCCCCGTTCCCGCCCTGGTCGAGCCCGAGGGCCACGCCGCTCCTGACCACGTACACCCCGGCCGATCCGTTGACCGCGGAGCCTGAGGCGGTCGCCTTGACGCGGCCGGTTAGCGGGTCGACGCCGACCAGGTTGGATCCCGTGGTGAGGTAGATCCGGTACGGACGGTGGTCGGTGCTCTCCGGCACGGCCCCGTTAATGGACCACAGCAAGGCTCCGGTGGTGCCGCTGTACGCGGTCACCCCGGCCGCCGCGGAGAACAGCACCACGCCGTCGAAGGCGGTACTGAGCGTGCCGTCGAATTCCAGGCTCTCGAGCGGCCGGACGACAAGCTCATCCCCCGTCGTCAGGTCGATCCGGCGCAGCGCGGTCACCGGGGCCGAGTCCACGAACCCGCCGGCTGATTCGGCTACGTAGAGCCAGTTTCCGTCGGTACGCCACGCCTGGGCGACCCGGCCGGTGGGCCGCTGCCAGCGGACGTGCCCCGTCGCGTTGTCGTAGCTCGTCACCGCGGTGGCGCCGACCACGACAGTGTATTTCGGGCTGCCCGCCACCGCCCCGCCGAACGTGGCCGCCGGGTACCGGCCCGTCTGGGCGCCCGCCAGATCGGAGATGACCACCTCGGTGCGCTTCGGAGCGCCGGCGCTGCCCGCGGGCTGGTAGGAGACGCCCGCGGTTACCTCGCCCGGCCAGGTGCGCACGGACACGATGGCGGCACCGGCCGGGAAGCCGGTCAGCGTATCCTGCCACTCCAATGCGCCGGTCCCTGAGGAGTACCCGTACACGGTCAGCCCGACGCCGACAGCGGCGACACCGTCGCCGACGGACGCGTAGGCCAGGCCCGAAGCCGGCTCCGTGCCGGTCAGCCCGGACCCTACGTTCCACGACCCGGGCAATGGGGTCGTCCACCTGATCATGCTGGGCACGGACCCGGACCCGGACCCGTAGCCCCGGCAGCCGACCCGGCAGGCAGTCGCGGGCGGCGCGCCGACCACACCCTGCGTCGGATAAGGCACTAGGACCACGCCGAGCAGGACCACGGCCAGCGCCCAGCGTCGCAACCGCGGCGAGTTGCCCGCTGTGCCCATGCGGATCCGGCCGAGGACGCCGCGCGCGGCCCTGCGGCGCATCTGGCCGAGGATCCGCGGGGTGCCGCGGCGGCGTGCTCTCCCGGAGATCTTGCGCCCCCGCTGCTGCGTCACAACAACCACCGTAGGAGAACTCCGGCAATTAGAGGCTATCTATCACCCCAAACGTGATCAGGCGTCCGCTGACCCGGCAGTACCAGCCCGGCAGTACCAGCCGGGCGGGCCGGCCACCGGGCTTACCGATAGCGTGGGACCAGCCCGACCGAGAGAACCCAGTCCGCCTCGACGAGGAGGTTATTAAGCCATGACTAACCGTACGCCGCTCCCTTACGACTTCCTGCCTGCCGTCCCGTCGTTCGACCTGCGCAGCGATGACGTGGCCGATGGCCAGATGATGCCGGACAACCAGGTCTTTGACGGGTTCGGCATGACCGGGGGGAACATCTCCCCGTCGCTGCGCTGGTCCGGTTTCCCGGCTGAGACCAAGAGCTTCGCGGTCACCTGCTTCGACCCGGATGCGCCGACCGGTTCGGGTTTCTGGCATTGGATCGTGCTCGGCCTACCCGCCTCGGTGACCGAACTGGAAACGGGCGCAGCCGGAACCGACGGCTCTGGTCTCCCCAAGGGCGCGTTCCACGTCCGCAACGACTACGGCGCCAAAGACTTCGGTGGCGCGGCCCCACCAGCCGGGGACCCGCCGCACCGTTACGTGTTCGCGGTGCACGCCCTCGACGTGGAGTCGCTGGACGTCAACGACGAGATCTCACCGGCTGTGGCCGGCTTCAACCTGCGCTTCCACACCATCGCCCGCGCCGTCATGATCCCGGTGTACGGGCACTGATCACACCGTGCTGATCAGGATAGGAGCTGATCAGGATGGACGCTCGCCGCAGCGACCGGCGTCGTAACCGGGCAGGCTGGCGAGCTGGGCCAGCAGCCACGGCGACGTGAGCACCTTCAGCAGGCCCTGGACCTCGCGGGACGCGGCGTGCTTGGCCGGCAGCACCAGGTCGAACCGTTCCGCGGCCAGCGGGATGAAGTCCAGCCCGTAGGCCAGCGCCGCAGGCTCACTCGACACGCCCGCGTCCGCGAGACCGCCGGCGATGGCCGCCGCCACCTGCAGGTGGCCGGCGGCCAGGCTGTCGTAGCCGGGGAGTTCGGCCGGATCCAGGCGGAGACGGAGGCGCTCCCGGTCGAGCAGCGCACGGGCCTGCGCTCCTGGCTCGCGGTTGACCAGCCGCAGCCCCTGCCTGGCCACGTCGCCCAGCCCGCGGACTTGGGTCCCGGGCCGGACCACCAGGCCCTCACGCCAGGAGGCGAACCCGACCACCTCGCCGCCGCCGGGGATATCGGTCGCGTCCCCGGTATCCGCTGGGCCGGCGGTAGGGTCCGAGGGTTCGACCTGGTGCACGCCCGCGGCGTGCACCAGCCCGGCGGCGGCCAACCGCAAGGCCTCGCCGCTGCCGCACGGCCACCAGGCGAACGCCAGGGGCGGGTCGAGCAGGGCGAGCGGCGTCTCGAGCAGCGGCAGCGCCGGATCGCAGCCGGCCACCACGACGGTCGGCCGCGGCGGCCCGATGGGCCGCACCGGCACC
>JBAUAY010001152.1:0-10799 GCA_049676235.1 Streptosporangiaceae bacterium | reverse complement strand
GACCACGGCGGCGGCGCAGGCGGCCAGGGCCAGCGCCGGGATCGCGTCGGCGGCCAGCGCCAGCAGCGCCAGGACGGCGATCCCCGCCAGCCGGGGCCAGGAGACGAAGCCCCACACCACCAGCTTGAACGCGGCGTGACCGGCCAGGAACAGCGCCGGACCGCCCAGGATCATCCACGCCGCCGCCGTACCCGCCGTCCGGCCCGGATCGGACAAGACCTTCTGGTCGGCGGCCGCGGAGACGATGATGCCCGCCACCATCACCGGATGGATGAGGTGGTACGCGGAACGGCCCAGCCGGCCCGGGTCGTCCGAGCGGGCGATCTTCTCGGCCGCGGCCTCGGCGCTCTGGTCGAAGTACAGCCACCACAGCGCCACCGAGCCGGCGAACGCGACGACAAAGGCGGTCACGCTGGATGCGGTGACCGACTTGTCGTCGGTCAGGGTCGCGCCGATGATGACGATCGACTCGCCCAGCGCGATCAGGATGAACCCCTGGCAGCGCTCGGCGAAGTGGCCGCCCTCGATGGTCCAGTCCGACGTGTGCGACCGGCCCAGGCCAGGCGTGTAGAACCCGACCACCCCGCCGAGCAGGTCGACGCAGACCGAGCCGAGCCACAGCAGGGCCCGTGCGTTGCCGTGGGCCACGCCGCCAGCGACGGCGAACGCGCTGCTGACTATGCACCAGGCCAGGATGCGCTGGAAGTTGGCTTCCAGCGGGTGCCCGCGCAGGGCGATCAGCATGAACAGGGTGCGGCCGATCTGCTGGACCGCGTAAGCCCCGCCGACCCACAGGCCGAGGTCTTCGAACGCCCGCGGCAGCGACACCGACATGGCCAGGCTGACCAGCATCAGCGCCACGAGCAGCAGCCGGACCGCCATCCGCTCCGGATCCAGCCAGTTGGTCACCCAGGTGGTGTAGGACCAGACCAGCCAGATCATCACCAGCAGCAGCGCGGCCTGCAGCGCGCCGGGAACGGTGGCGTGGCCGATCAGGTAGTGCGACAACTGGGTGACCGCGAACACGTACACCAGGTCGAAGAACAGCTCGATGTTCGTGACCCGCTGCGAGCCGGAACGATCACGCAACAGGCTGGTGGAAGCCGGTCCAGCGGCGGCGGCCGAACCAGCGGGACCGGCTTCGGCCAGGTCGCTCACGGTGGAATTCTTACCAGGCGTAGTGCTCGGGTGCTGGGCGGTACCCGGGGAACAGGTCGTCGAGCCGCTTGAGCACGTCGTCGTCGAGCACGAGGGTCACCGCGCGCTGCGCGTCGTCCAGCTGGCCCAGGGTGCGCGGTCCGATGATCGGCCCGGTGACACCCTCCTGATGCAGCAGCCAGGCCAGCGCCACGTTGGCTGGCTCCTGGCCGAGTTCGTAGCACAAGTCCTCGTAGGCCGCGATCCGCTCGCGGTTCCGCTCCACGGTCTGCCTGGCCAGGCCGGCCAGGCGGCGGCGCCCTTCGCGCTCCTTCTTCAGCACGCCGCCGAGTAGCCCGCCCTGCAGCGGCGACCACGGGATGACGCCGACGCCGTATTCGATCGCCGCGGGCAGCACCTCCAGCTCGATCTCCCTGGTCAGCAGGTTGTAGATCGACTGCTCACTGACTAGGCCGAAGAACCCGCGGGCGGCCGCGGTGTCGTTGGCCTGAGCGATGTGCCATCCGGCGAAGTTGGACGAGCCGACGTACAAAATCTTGCCCTGGGCGACGAGCACCTCCATCGCCTGCCAGATCTCGTCCCACGGAGTGTCCCGGTCGACGTGGTGCATCTGGTACAGATCGATGTAGTCGGTGCCCAGGCGGCGCAGCGACGCCTCACAGGCTCGCCGGATGTTCAGCGCGGACAGTTTGCCCTCGTTGGGCCAGTCGCCCATCGCCCCGTACAGCTTGGTGGCGAGCACCGTGCGCTCGCGTCGTCCCCCGCCGCCGGCGAACCACTCGCCGATGATCTCCTCGGTCCAGCCGGGATGCGACTGGTCGTGCTGGGCGAGCTGACCGGGCGGGCTCTGGACCCCGCCGTATCGGTTGGCGGTGTCGAAGAAGTTGATGCCGATCTCGTGCGCGTGATCCATGATGGCGTGGGCTTCGGGAACCGGGGTCAGCGGCCCGAAGTTCATGGTGCCAAGGCAGAGACGGCTGACGCTCAGGCCGGACCGGCCAAGGTGGATGTATTCCATGCTCCTACCTTGTCACGGTGCCGCGGCTTCACTCATGGAGTCCCTGGCCTCGCGGTACGCGGCCACCCGCTCGCGGGTGCCGCAGGCAGCCGAGCAGTAGCGGCGCGTGCTGCCGCGGCCAGCCCAGTTGGCCAGCCAGATGGCGGCAGGATTCGCCGCGATCGCCACCCGGCGTACGCTGCTCCGGGCCACGGTGACCTCGGTGGTGTCTTACGCCGGGATCGGGATGCTCCTGGTCTGCTGCCCGGTCCTTGGCGCGCAGCGGCTCGGCGCCCCAGCCCGCGGCGCGCTGCTGATCAGCGCGATGGCGGTCGCCTCGCTGATCGCCAACGCGGTCCTGGCGGCCCGGCCGGGACGCGGCTGGCCGGACGTCCGGGTGTTCGCCAGCACGCTGGTGATCGGGGTGAGCATGGCCGCGGTGGCGGTCGCGCCGGGCTGGCTCACTCTGGCGGCCGTCGCGCTGGCCGGCGCGGGCGAGGGGCCGCAGTTGACGGCGCTGTTCGCGGTCCGGCACCGGGAAACCCCGGCACCCCGGCGCGGGCAGGTCTATACCACGGCCGCCAGCCTGAAGATTGCCGGGATGGCGGCCGGGGCGGCACTGGCCGGGCCGCTGGCCGGGCGCTCGGTGACCGACTGCCTGCTGGTCGCGGCCGGAATCGAGCTATGCGCCGCGGCGGCCTACCTGCTGACCGGACCGGGGCGGCAGGCACCACGCCCGCCGGGGAAGGCAAGCACCGGTCCGGTGGCACGGACGGCAGCTCGTTCGGGACAATGACTTGATTTTTGCTAGTATCAAGGCATGCAGCGCACGCAGTGGTGGCCGATCGCTTAGGGCGGTCGCATCCTGCATGACATCAGGGCCGTCCGGGATGGACGGCCTTTTTCGTGTGCTCGTCCACCCGGACTAAGGGAGGACGGAATCCATGACTACGACCATCGCTCACCGGCGTTCGGCCGAACTCGAGGAACTGATCGACCAGGACGCGGCCACCTTCCGCATCCTGACCGGCGACCGGCCGACCGGCCGCCTGCACCTGGGCCATTACTTCGGCACCCTGCGGAACCGGGTCCGGCTCCAGGACCTCGGCGCTGAGGTCTTCGTGCTGATCGCCGACTACCAGGTGCTGACCGACCGGGACACAGCGGAGCGCCTGGATGAGTACGTGACCGGGCTGCTGCTCGACTACCTGGCCATCGGGCTGGACCCGGCGCGGACGGTGATGTTCGCGCACAGCGCGGTGCCCGCGCTCAACCAGTTGCTGCTGCCGTTCCTCAGCCTGGTCTCGGTGCCCGAACTGAACCGCAACCCGACGGTCAAGGACGAAATTGCGCATTCCGGGCAGTCGACCGTCAGCGGCCTGATGCTCACCTATCCGGTGCACCAGGCGGCGGACATCTTGTTCTGCAAGGCGAACCTGGTGCCGGTAGGACAGGACCAGCTGCCGCACCTGGAGATCACCCGGCTGATCGCGCGGCGGTTCAACGACCGGTATGGCCTGCCGGTGTTCCCGGTGCCGGACGCGCTGCTGTCGGCCGCGCCGCTGCTACTCGGCACCGACGGCATCAAGATGAGCAAGAGCCGCGGCAACACCATCGCGCTTTCGGCCACCGCGGACGAGACCGCCCGGCTCATCCGCGGCGCACAGACCGACTCCGAGCGGCACATCAGCTACGACCCGGGCGCGCGGCCGGGGGTGTCCAGCCTGGTCCTGCTCGGGGCCTTGTGCTTGGAGCAGGATCCTCGTGAGTTCGCCGCCGGTATCGGGGCTGGCCAAGGGGTCGGGGCCGCCGCGCTCAAGGCGACGGTCACCGCCGCGGTCAATGACCGGCTGGCTCCGATCAGGGCCCGCCGCGCTGAGTATGCGCGGGACCTCGGCTACGTGCGGCAGGTTCTGCGGGACGGCAACGAGCACGCCAACGAGGTCGCCGCGGCCACGCTGGCCGAGGTGAAGACGGCCATGGGCATGAGCTACTAAACCGAAGCGTTTTATTCGGTTGCGGAGGCGCGACGGCCGGTCAAGGCTGGCGAGATGGGATTCTTCGACGAACTGCCTGCTCCCGAGCCGGAGCCTGTCCACAGGCATCATCCATGGGATCCGCCCGAGGCGGAATTTCCCGGCATCGTAGCGATGGACACCCTCGTGCTCGCGCGGACCGACGAGGTCGCCGTGGCGGTTACCGGGATATCCGCCTACTCCAACGGCATGGAGATCTTCATGACCGCGCGCATCCGGCCTGGCGACCACGCGGAAGACCACGCGCCCGGCGGACCACGTGACCTGGCCGCGTCCCGGCGATCCTTCCGCTTCGGCCTGCAGCTCGCCGACGGCAGCAAGGCCGTTGGGCGTCCCGGCCGGCCAGAGCACCATTCCGAGCCCGCGGGCCCGGTGCTGTTCCCGTTCGCTGGGGGCGGTGGCCCGCACTCGTTCGTCTCCCGCTGGTGGGCCTGGCCGCTGCCGCCTAAGGGACCGCTGGAGTTCGTCTGCGAGTGGCCTACGCATCGCATCGCCGAATCCCGGGCTGGCCTGGACGCGCAGCTCATCCTCGACGCGGCGGACCGCAGTATCCGGCTGTGGCCGGAAAACGAGGGCTGACGGGCGAGCTAGTCGTCGCTGATCAGGACCTGGGTGTCGAGGACCCGGTCGGCGCCGACAGCGCGTTCGGGGCCGCGGAGCGTGAACGACCCCTGCAGCGGCAGCTGATCTGAGGCCCCGCCGACCGCGACCCGGATCTCGCCCGGTTCCACCACCCGGGTCCCGGTCCGGCCGCTGAACGCGGTGCGGTCGGCGTGCAGCCGGAAGGTCACCCGCCGGGCCTGGCCTGGGTCCAGCGGCACCCGCGCGAAGCCGGCCAGCCAGCGCACCGGCCGGACGACCTGCGCCACCGGGTCGCTCAGGTACAGCTGGACGACCTCGGCGCCGGCCCTGTGGCCGGTGTTACGCACCGTGCAGGAGATCACCGCCGTGCCGTCCGTGGCGATCTCCTCGGAATCGATGACCAGATCGAGGTAGGCGAAGCTGGTGTACGACAGGCCATGGCCGAACGCGAAAAGCGGCGTCGGGTCCACCGAACTGCCCGGATGCCGGCCGGCTAGCCGCGGACGCAGGTAGGAGGACGGCTGGGCGCCCGCCGAGCCGGGCATCTCGACCGGCAGCCGACCGCTGGGCACCACCCGGCCGGACAGCACCCCGGCGATCGCGCCACCGCCTTCCTCGCCCGGGAAGAAGGCCTGCACCGCCGCGGCCAGCTGCCCGGCCACCGGCCCGATCGCATAGGGGCGCCCGGTCACCAGCACCAGCACGACCGGAGGGCCCGCCGCGGCAAGAACCCGCAGCAGGTCCTCCTGCACGCCGGGCAGCCGCAGGTCGGCCACGTCACAGCCCTCGCCTGAGGTGCCACGGCCGAACAGGCCCGCCTCGTCCCCGAGCACGGCGACCACCACGTCCGCCTCCCGGGCGTGGGCGGCGGCGTGCGCGAACCCGGAGCGGTCTGCATCGCGGACGGCGCACCCGGGCGCGTAGGAGATCGTCGCGCCGGGCAGTTCGGCCCGCAGCGCGGCGAGGACGGTGGCGGCCGGGGGTCCTTCGGCGGCTTGCGGGTACCGGCCGCCGAGGTGGCGGGGCATGCTGTAGCACCCGAAGAAGGCCAGCGGGTCGTCGGCCAGCGGCCCGACCACGGCGATGCTGGCCTCCGGGCGGAGCGGAAGGGCGCGGCCGGCGTTGGCCAGCAGCACGACGGATTCCTCGGCCAGCCGCCGGGCCAGCGTGCGGTGCCCGGGCGGGTCGAGGTCGATGACCTCACCGTTCGATCCCTCGGCGGCATCCAGGCCGGGCCAGTCCTCATCGAGCAGGCCCAGGTCGCACTTCTGCCGCAGCACCCGGGCCGCGGCCCGGTCGACGAGCTCCATCGGCACCCAACCGTCTTGTACCGCGCTGACCAGCGCGGAGCCGTAGCAGGCGACGCTGGGCAGCTCGACGTCCAGACCGGCTGCCAGGGCCATCGCGGCGGCCTGCCCGGGCGTGGCGGCCACCGCGTGCTGGGTCTGCAGAAATGCGATCGCGTAGTAGTCCGAGACGACCAGGCCGTCGAAACCGAGCTCGTCCCGCAGCAGCGTGGTCAGCAGTTCGCGGTCGCCCGACACCGGAACCCCGTCGATGTCGGTGTAGGACGGCATCACCGACCGCGCCCCGCCCCGGAGCGCCATCTCGAAGGGCACCAAGAGCACGTCGGTGAACTCGCGGCGGCCGATGGCCACCGGCGCCAGGTTGCGGGCCGCCCGGGAGGCCGAGTACCCGGCGAAGTGCTTCAGCGTGGCCTGGACGCCGGCCGACTGCAGGCCGCGCACGTATGCGGTGCCGACCGAACCTACCAGGTAGGGATCCTCGCCGATGGTCTCCTCCACCCGCCCCCAGCGCGCGTCCCTGGTCACGTCGAGGACCGGCGACAGGCCCTGGTGAACGCCGACCGCCCGCATGCTGGCGCCGATGGCCGCGGCCATCTCGCCGACCAGCCCGGGATCGAAGGACGCGCCCCAGGCCAGCGGCGTCGGGAAGATGGTGGCTGTCCAGGCGGCGAAGCCGGTGAGGCACTCCTCGTGCGCGACGGCCGGGATGCCGAACCTGCTCGCCGCGACGATCTGCGACTGCAGCTCGCGCAGCGTGCCGACGGCGTCCCGCGGCGGCACCGGCCGGGTGCCGAACACCCGGGTGAGCTGGCCCAGGCCGTCACCGATGAGCTCGGCCAGCGGCGCCTCCGGGGCCCGGAGCTCGCCCTGCATCGGGGCCACCTGGCTGTCCCGCGGCTGGTGGCCCAGCCAGAGGCTGGTCAGCTGGGCGGCCTTCTCCGCCAGCGTCATCCGGCCAAGCAGGTCCGCGACCCGCTCCGCGACCGACCGGGACGCATCCCGCCAGGGGTGCGTGTCCTGGTCCAGCACCGGGCGGCTCATCGCGCCGGTCCCACGGTCCCGGTGGATTCCGGCGTGAACAGCACGGCGTCACCTTCCCGTCAAGCTCGAAACAGTTTCGATAACGATAGCGTGACTTATGAACCGCTGCTAGCCGCTTGTGCCCTGCCACAAAGTGATCTTGGCAAAATTGGCGTCTCGTAATGTATCGGAAACACTGGTATTGACCGCAGAAATACCGGATTTTACGATGACGCTCGATCGAAAGCTTTCTAAACGTATCGAAACGCCCTTGCGGGCGCGCGGAGGAATGCCATGGGTAGATCAGGCGACCAGGCGAGCGGCCGAAGATGGCTGACGCTCGCGGCGGCGACGACGATGGCGGTGGCGCTCGCGGCGTGCGGTTCGGCCGCGGGCAGCGGCAAGGCCGCATCATCGACGGCGAAAGCCGGCGGCACCAACCTGACCATGTGGCTCGTCACCACCGGCCCGAGCCCGGCCAACACGGTGATCAACCAGGCGGTCTCGTCCTTCGAGAAGAGCCACCCCGGCGACACGATCACGGTCGACTACGTCGAGAACCAGTCTTACAAGCAGAAGATCCAGCTCGCGATGGGCGCGGGCAACCCGCCGACCATCTTCTGGACCTGGGGCGGCGGCCCGCTACACCAGTTCATCCAGGCCGGGGACGTGGCCTCGCTCGGCAACCCGAGCTGGGCGTCGAGCTTCCTGCCCTCCTCGCTGGGCGCGGTGACGTTCGGCGGGCAGCTCTACGGCGTGCCGATTCAGGGCACCCAGCCGGTCTACTTCTTCTACAACAAGCCGGTTTTCAGCAAGCTCGGCCTGACCTTCCCGACCACGTTCTCGGGCCTGCTCTCGACGGTCGCCGCGCTGAAGAGCCACGGGTACTCCCCCATTTCCCTGGCCAACGGCGACCAGTGGCCGGGTCTGATGTACCTGGAGTACCTGACCGACCGGATCGGCGGCCCCAGCGTGGCCCAGGACATCGTGCTTGGCAAGGCGAACGCCTGGTCCAACCCGGCGATCATCAAGGCACTCACCGACATCCAGCAGCTGGCCAAGGCCGGGGCGTTCCAGAGCGGATACGACTCGCTGCACTACAGCGGGGGCGGCTCGGACGCGCTGGTATACAGCGGCAAGGCGGCCATGCAGCTGATGGGCGACTGGGACGTCTCGTCGATGCTCGGCCTGAACAAGTCCTTCGTGACCGGCGGGAACCTCGGCCTGGCCCCGTTCCCTACGGTTGATGGCGGAACCGGCGATCCGGCTGACCTGGCCGGCAACACCGCCAGCTACGTGGCCATCTCCAGCAAGGCCAGCGCGGCGCAGAAGTCCGTGGCCGAGGCCTTCTTCCAGGACGTGCTGGCCTCGCCGGACTACGCCAAGGCCAGCGTGGGCGCGGGCGAGGTGCCGGTCATCAAGGGCGCCACCGACCTGTTCGCCGGCCAGCAGCTGGCCACCTACGACCAGACCATCTACAGCTCGGTCCAGTCGGCGCCGAGCTTCCAGTACTCGTGGGACCAGGCGGTGCCGCCGCAGGAGGCGACGCCGATGCTGGCCAACCTGGCCCAGGTCTTCGAGCTTACGATGACCCCGCAGAAGTTCGCGGCCACGATGGACAGCCAGAATACCGGTGCGTAACCGGCCTCCGGGGCAGGCCGGCCAGGGCCGCGGTTTCGCGGACCTGGCCGGCCTCGCGCCCGCTATGGCGCTGTTCACCGTGTTCATCGTGGTGCCGATGCTGGGCGCGATCGCGCTCAGCCTGTTCCGCTGGAACGGCCTCGGCACGCCGCACTGGGCGGGCGGGGCGAACTGGGTCCAGTTCGCGCACGACCCGCTCGCGCGCCAGGCGCTGACCGTCACGGCCAAGGTGGTGGTGTACAGCTGGGTGCTGCAGACGCCCATCGCCCTAGCGCTCGGCCTGTTCACCGCGGGCCGGCAGCGGTACCGGTCGGTGTACGCCGCGCTGTACGTGCTGCCGCTGCTGCTGTCCACGGCGGGCATCGCGCTCATGTGGGAAGCCCTCCTCGACCCGAACTTCGGCGGTATCACCGCCCTGTCCAGGTCCCTCAACCTCGGCTTCCTGAGGCAGAACTGGCTCGGCACCCCGTCCATCACGCTGTACGTGATCATCGCGCTGATCGCCTGGCAGTTCATCCCGTTCCACGCGCTGCTTTACCAGATGGGCCGCCGGCAGATCCCGGACGTGCTCTACGAGGCGGCGCGGCTGGACGGGGCCAGCCAGGCCCAGATGTTCTGGCGGGTGACCCTTCCGCAGCTGCGCTACACCATCGTCACGTCGAGCACGCTGATCATCGTCGGGTCGCTGACCTACTTCGACATCGTCTACATCATGACGAACGGCGGCCCCGGCTACACCACGCGCGTGCTCTCACTCGACATGTACCAGGCGGCGTTCCAGCAGAACGAGTTCGGCTACGCCAGCGTACTGGCCGTGGTCCTCGGCGTCATCGGCGTGGGCATCGCGCTCGGCCTGGCCAGGTTCAGCGGCTTCGGCTCCATGTCCAGCCAGCAGGAAGGAGCAGCTTGACCGGCACCGCCACTACTCGTCCTGTCCGTTCCGGATCCCCGTCGGCCCGCGCCGCCGCGACCCCTCCCCGGCGGCGCCGCCGGGTGAGCCCCGGCCGGGTGGTGGCGTTTGTCCTCGCCACCGCCTGGCTGGTGGTGGTCATCGCGCCGATCTACTACATGGTGCTGGCGAGCTTCCGCAGCCAGGGCACCTACCTGACCGCTAACCCGTGGCTGCCGCAGGGCGGTCTTACGCTGTCCGAGTACGGCACGGTGTTCGGCGCCGGGCTGGGCCGCTACCTGGTCAACAGCGCGATCATCACCGTGGTCTGCGTCGTGCTCACGCTGTCCTTCTGCCTGGCCGCGGCGTTCCGCATCGTGCGGCGTACGGGACGAGCCGCGGGTGCCGCGTTCCGCATCCTGCTGCTCGGCCTGGCCATCCCGATCCAGGCCATCATCGTGCCGCTCTACCTGCTCGTCTACAAGCTGCACCTGTACGACACGCTGTTCGCGCTGATGCTCACCATGAGCGCCGCCGCCGTCCCGATCTCGGTGCTGGTCATGGTGAACTTCGTCCGGGACATCCCGCGCGAGCTCATCGGCGCGATGCTGGTGGACGGCGGCACCGAATGGACGGTCTTCCGCCGCCTGATCGTGCCGCTGTCCACGCCGGTGCTGGCCACGCTGGCCATCTACGACGGCCTGAACGTGTGGAACAACTTCATCCTGCCTCTCGTCCTCACCCAGAGCAACAGCGTGGCCGTCCTGCCGCTCGGCCTGACCAAACTCGAGGGCCAGTACGCCATCAACGTCCCGGCCGTGATGGCGGCTGTCCTGCTGTCGGTCCTGCCCCTGGTGGTCCTGTTCATCGTGATGCGCAAGCAGGTCATGCGCAGCCTGGGGTCCGTAGTCATGCGCTGAGGGCAGTATTGAGGGGTTATTGTCCCGAACGAGCCGGGTGGCAGCCGTTCGGCGGCGCGTGTGATCCGCGACGCGCCCGCCCCACTGATCACGGCCCTCTCGCGTCGGTTCCAGCCCGTCCGTGGCAGGGTGGGTCCGTGGCAGGTGCGGAGCTCGTGACGTCGTTGCGCCAGGCGGGGGTGAACCGCGGCGATCTCGTCGGGCTGGTCATCTCCCGCGACGGCCTCGGGCTGGCCACGGCGGACCGGG
>JBAUAY010001151.1:0-3761 GCA_049676235.1 Streptosporangiaceae bacterium | reverse complement strand
GCCCGGGCCAGCCGGCTGGGCCCGAGCAGGCGGGCGTGGCCGTTGGCCACCAGGTCCCGGAACGGGACCAGGCCGACCAGCCACCGCTGCATCTGGCCGGTGCTGGCCTCGATGGCCAGGTCGACGTCGTAGCCGGGGTTGTCCTTGCACACGGTGATCGTGCCGCGGTCGATGTTGAGCCAGCCTTCGGCCGCGCCCGCGCCGGTCAGCGTCATATGCAAGACGGTACGGTGCTTCGGCAGCTTGGCGGTGATCGCGTGCTGGTGCAACCGCCACATGAGCGACAGGCCGTCGCAGTCCTCGTCCTCGGGGTCGCCGAAGGTCCACTCGGCGGCCCAGTGCCCCATCGCCCAGATGATCGGGGTCAGGCCCTCCCCCGCGGGGGTCAGCGTGTACGGTCCGGGCCGGCCGTCGGGCCCGGCCGAGCGGCGGACGAGGCCGCGGCGCTCGAGCAGCCGGAGCCGCTGCGCGAGCAGAGTCCGGCTGATCCGGGGAATGCCCCGGTGGATCTCGTTGAAGCCGCCGGCGCCCACCATGAGCTCACGGATGACCAGTGGTGTCCACCGGTCACCCAGCACTTCGACCCCGCCCGAGATCGGGCAGTAGTCCGCGTAGCCTGTCATGTTCCCATCATGAACGGCCGGCCGGCCTGAGGGTAGTACAGATTGTGGACCGGGCCTGACACCGTCTCCGCAGGCTGCGCGGGTCCGCACCGCCGGCCCGGCCCGATTCGCCGGGCCGCTGGGCCGCCGGCGGCGGTACGGGAACGTCACTAGTCCGCCGTGGCGCCGCCGCCGCAACCTGTTAACCGAGGCGCCCCGCACCGGGGCGCGAGGAACAGGAGACATCATGACTGTGACCACGGCGCGTGCGGACCTCTCGGTCATCAAGGCGCGCCAGCAGAAGACCTGGGCCAGCGGCGACTTCGCCGTCGTCGCCTCGCGGATCGTGCTGGCCAGCGAGCTGCTTGCCGACGCGGCCGGCCTGAGGGCCGGCTGGAAGGTGCTCGACGTCGCGTGCGGCAACGGCAACGCCACCTTGGCGGCGGCCCGCTCCGGCACCCGTGCCCTCGGCATCGACTACGTTCCCGAGCTGCTCGAAGGCGGACGCGGGCGTGCGATGGCCGAAGGCCTCGACGTCGAGTTCCGGCTCGGTGACGCCGAAGACCTGCCCGTGCCGGACGCGTCGTTCGACGCGGTGCTGAGCGTCTTCGGCGCCATGTTCGCGCCGGATCATCAGCGGGCCGCCGGCGAGATCATCCGGGTCACCCGTCCGGGCGGCACCGTCGGCCTGGCCTCGTGGACTCCCGACGGGTTCATCGGCGAGATGTTCGGTGTCATCACCCGGCACGTGCCCGGGCCGCCCGGCGTCGCATCGCCGATGCTGTGGGGGACCGAACAGTACCTGTCCGGCCTGTTCGGGCCGGCCATCGCCGACGTCCGGTCGGTGGAGCGCACCTGCACCTGGCGGTTTGCCTCCGCCGAGGAGTTCGTCACCTTCTTCCGCCGCTGGTACGGGCCGACCCTGAAGGCCTTCGAGGCAGCCGACGACGACGGCCGCGGCGCGCTGGCCGCCGACCTGGCCGACCTGGCCCGCCGCCGGGACCGCAACGACGACGGCGGGAGCATCGCCATCCCGGCCAGCTACCTCGAGACCGTCCTGACCCTCCGCTGACCACGCGCCATCAAGGGGAAATGACATGACTGCGTCAGCCGGCTGGCCGCCGCCCGGCCTGAGGACCTGGCGGCGGCCAGGGCGCGGGCGGCCATCGTCGTGGTCTGCCGTGAGCCGGGCGCCCGGGAGATCCTCGGCCGGGAGCTGTCCAAACGGTATAGCGCGGACTATCAGATCGTCGGCTGCGGCCGGCCCGCAGAGCTGGAGACCCGGATGCGGGACCTGCTGGCGGCGGGCCTGCCGGTGGCCATGGTCATCGGCGGGATCGGTGCGCAGGACTGGGATGGTATCGAGGTGCTGGTCGCGATCCGGGCCATCGACGCTACGGCGGTCCGGGTCGCCACGGGTCGCTGGGGTGACTGGGAAATCCGCGCGGTCCATCTTCGACGCGATCACCCTGGGCAAGATCGACCACTGGGCGACGCGTCCCGTGCAGGTCCCGGCCGAGGAGTTCCACCGCTCGATTACGGAATTCCTGAGGGAGTGGAGCAGCCGCCGCGACGGCGGCTACGAGGCCGTGCGGGCGATCGGCGAGCCCTGGTCCGCGCGGTCCCAGGAGCTACGTGACATCTTCGCCCGCTACCGGGTCCCGGCCGGCTTTTACGACGCCGCCTCCGAGCGCGCGCAGCAGATGCTGCGCGAGCTCGGCCTGGAGCTGCCGGAACTGGCGGTGGTCGTACTCCGGTTCGGGGCCGGGCGGTCAGCGCTGGTCAACCCCACCAACCTGGAGATCGCTGACGCCTTCGGCCTGATGAGGCCGATCTCCCCGAGGAGGTCTTCGACGTGGCGGTGGTCGGCGCCGACCCGGCCGGGCTCGCGGCCGCGGTCTACGCGTCCTCCGAAGGCCTGCGGATCGTGGTGGTCGAGCACGAGGCTGTCGGCGGGTAGGCGGAGACCAGCTCGATGATCCGCAACTATCCCGGCTTCCCCAGGGCGTCAGCGGCGCCAGGCTGGCCCGGGAGACCTGGGAGCAGGCCTGGACCCTGGGCACCACGTTCCTGTTCATGCGCCGGGTCCAGAGCCTGTCCAGCGAGGACGGCCACGCCGGCTACTGCTTTCCGACGGCGGCGTTCTCACCTCGCGCTCCGTGGTCATCGCCACCAGCGCCGCCTACCGGCGGCTGGGTATCCCCCGCCTGGAGGCCCTCAAGGGCCGGGTGTACGTGCCGAGAATCTCATCCGTGGCTGTGACCAGCAGCGTGCCGCTCGGCCGCCAGATCCCTGCGCGGCAGCACCGGCAGGCCAGCCACCCGCCGGAACATAAGGCCCTGGTGCTCCGGCTGGCCCGCGAGAACCCCGGCTGGGGATACCGCGGGATCCACGGTGAGCTGGCCGGCCTGGGAGTGAAAGTAGCGGCGTCGACGGTATGGGAATCCTGAACAAAGCGGGGACGGACCCCCGCGCCGCGGCGGACTGCGCCTACCTGGCCGCAGTTCCTGCGCTCCCAGGCCGCGGCGATCCTGGCGTGCGACTTCTTCACCGCGGAACTGCTCGGTGGCACCCAGGCCCACGTTCTGGCCGTGATCGAGCACGCGACCAGGCGCGTCCGCATCCTCGGGGTCACCATGCATCCAACCGGGCAGTGGACCGCCCAGCAGGCCCGGAACCTGATCATGGACCTCGGCGAGCAGGCGCACCAGGTCAAGTTCATGATCCGCGACCACGGCTCAAACTACACGGCTGCGTTCGACACGGTCCTCGCCGATGCCGGGATCCGGACCGTGCTGTGCAACGTGCGGACGCCCCGGATGAACGCGATAGCCGAAACGCTGGATCGAGGGATGCCGACGCTAGCGCCTGGACCGCACCTTCATCCGGAACCAGGCCCACCTGCGCCGGATCCTGCGCCGGTACCAGACCCACCATAACTGGCACCGGCCGCACCGCTCCCTGAACTCCGCCGCGCCGCTGAAACCGCTACCCGAACCGGTCGATCTTGAGCGATACCACGTCCGAAGACACGCTCGCATCAGTGGCATGATCAACGAATACCGCCTGGTCGCACGACGTGGACAAGGTTCTCGGCACGCACATGTCCCCGGGCGCCACGGGCCCGGGTACCGGGTTAGTGCCCGGCGGGGAACGTGA
>JBAUAY010001150.1:0-2384 GCA_049676235.1 Streptosporangiaceae bacterium | reverse complement strand
CCTCACCAGCGAACCTGCCGCCCGCGCAGGACATTATCCCGCGCCTGGCCGCAATCTCGCGCCTGGCCGCCGGGCCGCGGCCCGGGGCGCCGCCCCGCGAACATCCGCCGTCCCTGGCCCGGTGCAGCCCGCCCCCGCCCGGGGCAGGCACCGCGCACCCCCGGGTGACACCCGGGCTGATTCTGGCAAGCGCACGACAGCCGCCTTCTGCATGCGAGGCATCACGTGCGTGCTAGTCGAAGATGTCGCCCAGATCGGGGATGTTCTGCGCGTCAAACAAGACGGTCAAGAGCAAGTCTCTACAACGAGATTACTGCCGGTCACCGAGTTTTTGCACGAAGCTGACGCCGTCTCCGATGGGAATCAGGACCACTTTCACGCGCGGATCGGCGGCGATCGCGTCGTTGAGGGAACGGACCGCAGTGACATCATCGTCGCCGGTGAGATCGCCGGTGACGTGGCCGCCCTGCAGCATATTGTCCAGGAGTATCAGGCCCCCCGGCCGCAGGCGGGTCAGCACCTCTTCGTAGTACTGGGCGTAGCCCGTCTTGTCGGCGTCGATGAACGCGAAGTCGAACTGCTCGCCGGGCGGCAGTGCACGCAGGGTCTCCAGGCCCGGGCCGACCCGGAGCTCGATCCGGTCGGCGACCCCGGCTTCCCGCCACGCCGCGCGGGCGATCGACGTCCACTCCTGGCTGACGTCACAGCACAGCAGGCGCCCGCCGGGACCCAGGCCCCGCGCCACGGCCAAAGCCGAATAGCCGGTGAACGTACCGATCTCCACCGCGCGGGAGGCTCCCATGGCCCGGACCAGCATCTCCATCAGCAGCGCCTGGTCATCGCCGATCTGCATACCCGCGGCCCGGCCGGTCTTCTCCCGCGTGATGCGCTGCAACTCGAGCTGATCAGCGTCGGGCGGGGTGGAATGCGCTGCTGCGTACTCATCGATCACTGCGTCGATGAACTGGCTCCGCCTGCGAGCGGCCGGTCGGGTCATGTCCGTCCTTATCCTTCCAGGCTGCCAGTTGGCTATGGTCCACATCGTCTCATCATCGATCCTGGCAGTTGCCTCGCCTGGCGATCGGATCGGCATGGACCCGCCGGTCAGCGTCAGCGTCCCGCCGTTGCCTGGCGACCGCGGGACTGGCGTCATGGTGTTTACTGGCAGTGGTTGCAGTGGAAGTTCGTGTTCGTGTCACAGCGCCTGCGAAGTTCTGACAGCGGGCGCGGTCCGGCTTTCCCGAGGCAGGCGGCCTGCAGCAGCCCGCGACCCGCCCCCGCGGATCCCGACGGTCGTCTCAGCAGGAGAAAGCACAATGGCTCAGGGCACAGTGAAGTGGTTCAACGCCGACAAGGGCTATGGTTTCATCGCCCCCGACGACGGCACCGCCGACGTCTTCGTTCACCACTCCGCCATCAACGCTGACGGTTACCGCAGCCTCCAGGACAACCAGCGGGTCGAGTTCACCGTCACCCAGGGCGCCAAGGGCCCGCAGGCCGAGGACGTCCGCCCGATCTGAGACTCCGGCGCAGCGGCCGAACGCGGCGGCCGCCGGAGGGAACCGTCCGGGCCCGGCGGAGCGGGCAGCTCGTCATGGCCACGACGGTCCTCACCGCCCGTCCGGAACCCTCCTGTCAGACTGATCCCGCCCGCCACCTGACGACAAGCCCCAGGGCCGGACGGGGCGGAACAGCCTCGGCCCAGGCAGCCGACCGCTGACCCCCAGGCGCCTGCCGGCCTCGCGATGCACGCTGGAGCGCGGCCCCTGCAAACCTGGTCACCCTCGGCGATAGCCACGGATGTCGGCCACGCAAAATATCCGCCGATATGTACGTTGGTCTTGGTGGGCTGGCCGACCGTCCACCAGCAACCGAACGGGCAATCTGTACGCCGCGGAGTCCCGGCCATGGCAGCGTGGCTGGCTGCGGCCCTGCCGTTCACGCGTCGCCCGGGACCGATGGCCCGCACCAACCACGGGCTGGCGGCGAGCGCGAAGTACACCGGGAGCACGACGCTGACTGCCGGCACTGCGGCGGTCATGACGGGGTACGGCGCCCGGAGTGCCAGTCGTGCGTCCGGGGCGCCGTGGGCGGCGATTTCGCGGCGGGCGCCGGGTCTGTATATATAGACCAGCGCGGCGCTGGCGTCCGCGCGGGCGAGTTGGGGGTAGCCGATGACGGTCAGCGAGGAATTCACCGGTCTCACCGGCCGGTTCCGGGGTGAGTTGCTGGCTCACTGTTACCGGATGCTGGGCTCGGCCGGGGAGGCTGAGGACTTGGTGCAGGAGACGTACCTGCGGGCGTGGCGGTCCTTTGACGGGTTTGAGGGCCGTTCGTCGGTGCGGACCTGGCTGTACCGGATCGCGACCAACGTGTGCCTGACC
>JBAUAY010001149.1:0-2662 GCA_049676235.1 Streptosporangiaceae bacterium | reverse complement strand
GACGAGCGGCTGCGGGACCGGCTCGGCCGCCTCTGGCGGGTGGCGGCGATCGGGCCGGCCGGCGAGCGCGGCGTCCGCTACGCCACGATCTCCCACGACGGGCGGCACGCCGGGCGCGGCGGCCTCGGCGCGGTGCTTGGCGCCAAAAAGATCAAGGCCATCGCCGTCCGGGCCGCGGCGAAGGTTGCCCCGGCGGACCCGGACGCGGTGCTCGCGGCGGCGCGTGACCTGCGGGCCCGGTCGTTCGGCCCGGCCACTGCTAAGTACCGCGAGCTGGGCACGCTGGCCAACCTGCTCGCCTTCAACGCCATCAGCACGCTGCCCACCAGGAACTTCCAGGCCGCGACGTTCGACGGGGCGCCGCAGCTGGCCGCCGAGGAGCTGTCCGCGGCGCGCCAGGTCGCGCGGCATAGCTGCGCGTCGTGCACGATCGGCTGCGAGCACATCTATAAGGGTCGCGACGGCCGTAAGACCCGGGTGGAATACGAGAACGTCTTCGCGCTCGGCCCGATGTGCGGGGTATCCGATCCGGACGCGGTGCTGGCCGCGAGCGCGCGCTGCGACGACCTCGGGCTCGACACCATCTCGGCCGGCGGCACGATCGCGTGGGCCATGGAGTGCGCCGAGCGCGGCCTGATCGACGCGCCGTGGCTGCGGTTCGGCGACGCGGACGCCCTACTGCGGATCCTCGAGCAGATCGGCGAAAGGGACGGCCTAGGCGACCTGCTCGCCGAGGGCTCGCGGTACGCGGCGGAGCAGATCGGCCAAGGCTCTTCGGCTTTCGCGCCGCACGTCAAGGGCATGGAGATGCCCGGTTACGAGCCGCGGACGCTGCACGCCATGGCGCTTGGCCTGGCGGTGAACGCCCGCGGCGCCGACCACAACCGGTCCGGCGCTTACGAGGCCGACCTGTCCGGCGAGCTTGACCGGCTCGACGGCGGCGACGCCCACGTGGCCGCGGCGGTCGAGACCGAGGACCGGGCCGCGATCATGGACTCGCTGATCTTGTGCAAGTTCCTGCGCGGAGTGTTCACCGAGCCGTTCGAGGAGTGGGCCGGGTTGCTGTCCTCGGTGACCGGCTGGGACGTCGACGGGGCCGAATTGCGCCAAACGGCCCGCCGGATCGTCCTGGCCAAACGGGTCTACAACCTCCGCGAGGGGTGGCGCCCGGCTGACGACTGGCTGCCAGAACGGCTGCTCTCCGAGCCGCTCCGGCTCGCCTCGGGGCGGGAGGCCGGGCTCACCCCGGTCCGGCTGCGGGCCATGATCGACGCGTACTACGCGGCGCGCGGGCTCGATGATCAAGGACAGCCCGGTCCGGTCCAGCTCACGGACCTCCGCTTGAGCTAACCGGTAGGCGCGGCGGATACTGCAGACATGGCTATCACCGCCCCGGATCGCACCGGGACCATAACGCTCACCATTGACGGGCGTGAGGTCACCACCATCGAAGGGTCGACGATCTGGGCGGCCGCCAAGGCCGCTGGCATCGACATTCCTGTCCTGTGCCACGACGAGCGCTACGATCCCGTCGGCGTCTGCCGGATGTGCGTGGTCGACGTCGGCGCCCCCGCGTTCGCCGCGTCCTGCGTGCGCGCGTGCGAAAGCGGCATGCAGGTGCAGACGGCGACCCCGGAGATCGAGCGCAGCCGCGCCGTGCTCACCGAAATGCTCCTGGCCGACCAGCCCGACCGCGAGCACGACCCCAAGCAGACCACCACCGCGGACAACGAACTGCTCGCCCTGGCCGACCGCTTCGGGGTCACCCGAAACGACGCCCTGCCCCGCGCCAATGGCCGGGGCACCGACTCCTCCAACCCGGTCATCGCGGTGGACCACGACTCGTGCATCTTGTGCGACCGGTGCGTGCGCGCCTGCGACGACATCCAGGGCAACGACGTCATCGGGCGCAGCGGCAAGGGCTACGCCACCCGGATCGCGTTCGACCTGAACGACCCGATGGGGAAGTCCTCCTGCGTGTCCTGCGGGGAGTGCGTGGCGGCCTGCCCGACCGGGGCGCTGACCAACAAGCCCATCCACGACGTGCCGATCCAGCCGCGCACCGAGCTCGACGCGGTCGACACCGTCTGCCCGTACTGCGGCGTCGGGTGCGCGCTGACCTACTACGTGGACCGGGACCGCGCGGCGATCTCGTTCGCCGAAGGACGCGAGCAGCCGGGCTCGCGCGGCCGGCTGTGCGTGAAGGGCCGGTACGGCTGGGACTACGCGGCGTCCGCGCAGCGCCTCACCAAGCCGCTGATCCGCCGCGAGGAGTCCTACCCCAAGGGCGCGCTGTCCGCCGATGTCCGCGGCGAGCTCGCCAGCGAAGGCCCGGAGCACCGCAAGGAAGGCCCGGAGCGCCGCAGGGGGGAAGGCCGCAGTGGCAAGCGCGGCCGCAAGCCCGGTGGGCTGGTCGACTACGCCGAGGTCCTGCCCCATTTCCGCGAGGCGACCTGGGACGAGGCGCTGGACCTGGTGGCCCGCAGGCTGACCGAGATCCATGCGGCTGGCGGGCCGGCCGCGATCGCCGGCTTTGGGTCGGCCAAGTGCTCCAACGAGGAGGCCTACCTCTTCCAGAAGCTGATCAGGACCGGTTTCCACACCAACAACGTCGACCACTGCACCCGGCTGTGCCACGCCTCCAGCGTGGCGGCGCTGTTCG
>JBAUAY010001148.1:0-5841 GCA_049676235.1 Streptosporangiaceae bacterium | reverse complement strand
CCGTACCCGCCGGCCTCGCCGTAGCCAGTGCGCGCGCCGTTGGCGAGGCCGGCGAAGTTCCTGAGGACATCCGCGGGGATGTCGGCGCCCCCGAAGGTGCCGCCAGCCGTCGGGCCGGCCACCGGGTTGGTGCCCTCGATCGGGCGCGAGAGCGGCGTCATCGCATACGCGGCCGGTCCCGCTAGGACCGCGATGAGCCCGGCCACCCCGGCCACCGTGAGCAGGCGCTTACGTCGGCCGCCCGCGAAGCGGCGGCCACCCCTGTCCGCCTGGACCGGGCTCTGCTGCTCGCCTGCGCCCTCAGCGGAGCGCACGTCCTCGTCGGAGCGCCGGGCGCGCAGCCAGCCGAACGCCAGGACGAGAACGGCCACAACCGTGGCTCCCAGGACCGTCCAGGATAGCCATGGGTTCCAGCCCGGGGTGCGGCGCAGCAGCACGAACGACCAGGCGCCGGTGACGGCGATCGCCAGCGGCAGCAGCAGGCTCAACCAGCCGGAGCGGCGCCGGTACGCCTGGTAGAAGGCCACGGCGCCGATGCCGGTCAGCGCGGCGATCGGCGGCGCCATGGCGCTGGTGTAGTACGAGTGCTGGATGCCCTGCTGGAAGCTGAGCACGAAGAATTCCAGCAGCAGCCAGCCGCCCCAAAGCAGCACGCTGGCGCGCGCGAGGTCTGTCCGCGGCCGCCGCCCGATGAGGATGAGCGTGCCGATCAGCGCGATGGCAGCGAACGGGATGAGCCACGAGATCTGGCCGCCGAGGGTCGAGGCGAATATCCGCCCGATGCCCGCCTGGCCACCGAAGCCGCCGAAGCCACCGGCCCGGTGGGCGAGCTCGCTGAGGTTGCCCCCACCGGTCCCGCCCAAAGCTCCGGCGGCGCCGTGCCCGCCGGCCCCCAGGCCTGTGCCTGTCCCCGTGCTGGTACCCGTGCCCGTTCCGGTGACGCCGGTCCTGGCGCCGCCGAAGCCCCCGCCCCCGGCGCCCCCGCCCCCGAAGCCCGCGGACCCGCCGGTAATCCGCCCGAAGCCGTTGTAGCCGACGGCCAGGTTCCAGACGGTGTCGTTCGAGCTGCTGCCGACGTAGGGACGACTCGTCTTGGGGATGAGGTCGACGATGGTCATCCAGGACAGTGTGATCACGGCCAGCACACCGCCTGCGACCGACAGCCGCGCGATTCGCGTGCGCAGCCGGACGTCCGCCGCGATCAGGTATACGACGGCCAGCGCGGGCAGCGCGATGAACCCCTCGAGCATCTTCGTGTTGAACGCGAGCCCGAACGCGACCGCGCTTAGGACCAGCCAGAGCAGCGGATGCCCCTTACCAGCCCGCCCGGCCCGCAGCGACTCAAGCAGCGCCCACGCGCCGAACGCCAGCAGCAGCGTCAGCATCGTATCGGGATTGTCGTCCCTGTCGATCGCGACCACCATCGGGGTCAGGGTGAGGGCGAGCGCGGCGATCAGCCCGGCGGCGTGGGCGCCCCGCTCCCCGGTCAGGCCGGCGATGCTGCGCCGCACCGCGGCGTACACGACGGCGACGGCGGCGACGCCTTCGGCTGCCTGGGGCAGCAGCAGGCTCCAGCTATTGAATCCGAACACCCGCGCGGAGATTCCCATGACCCAGAACGCGAACGGCGGTTTGTCCACCGTGATGAACGACGCGGAATCCAGCGAACCGTAGAAGAACGCCTTCCAGTTCTCCGTCCCGCTCAGCACCGCGGCCGCGTAGAACGCGTTCGCGTTGCCGTTGCGGGACAGGTCCCACGAGTACAGGACCGCGGCCAGGACCAGTACGGTCCAAAGCGCGGGCCGCGCCCAGCGGGGATCGGACGGTCCTCCGAGCACCAGCCGCTTTAGCCGGCCACGTGGCGGTCGCTCTGGTTCGGCCGCGGGGCTGGTCGTGGTCAGCTGAGTGGTCATCGGGGCCGCTCCGAGGCAGTTAGTTCTGTTTGCGCCGAACGGCAGTCGGTGCTTGTACCGCGGCCGTTGCTGCCACGGGAGCCGAAGCGGAGCCTCGCCACGCCCCGCAAGTCGGCTAGCGCCGTGCGGACGATTTCCACCTTACTGTCGGGGTCCTCGGTCCACGTCACGGGAACTTGATAGATACGCAGCCCCTTGCGCTGGGCGAGCATCAGGAGCTCGGTGTCGAAAAACCAGGTGTCGTCGGCTACGGCCGGTAGCAGGGCTCTGATGACTTCGGTGCGGCCGGCCTTGAACCCGCACTGCGCGTCGGAGAACCGGGCGGAAAGAACGGTACGCAGCAGCAGGTTATAGACGCGCGAAATGATCTCGCGTTTAGGGCCCCGCACCACCTGGGCGCCGTGTGCCAGGCGGCTGCCGACCGACAGGTCGCTGTGACCGGACAGCAGCGGGGCGATCAGCGGGAGGAACGCGTCAAGGCTGGTGGATAGGTCGGCGTCCATGTAGGCGACAACGTCCGCCTCGCTGCTGCTCCAGACATGGCGCAGCGCCAGCCCGCGGCCCTTGCGGTCTAGGTGCACGGCCCTGACCCGGGGAAGTTCCGTGCGCATCCGCTGCGCTATGGCGAAAGTGCCGTCAGTGCTCGCGTTATCGGCGATGGTGATGACGAAATCAAAGGGAAGGTTGTCGGTCAAGTACGAGTGCAGCAGGCGGACGCTCTGCTCGAGGACTTTCTCCTCGTTGTAGACCGGGACGGTGACCTCGACGAGGCGCTCCCGCGCTCCCGCGTGCGGCTGGCCGTCATTGGTCAGCAGCAGCGAACTCACCGCGGCTTCTCCGCCTGGATCATCCGTCATGCCAAGCTTCGCCGCGGCCAGGCTCTCCTCATGCCGTTAGGATGAGCGGCGTTGATCAGAGTATGCTGCAGCGAGTCTCAAAGAACGCTGAAAGTCAGAACGCTCAGGACAGTAGCCCGGCGTACGGAATAGAGATGATTTCCCAAGCCATTTTAATGCAAATCTCTGTCGCTTTAGATGTCATTGTGATCCATGAAATTATCAGGCGCTATCCAGCGTGAAAATCATGCCGGCCCCGCGACGCGGCCGACCGGGCATCGCATCCGCCGCGCCCGCCGTCATCGCCCCCTGTGCCGGTACCCGTCGGTCGCCGCCGCGCCGTAGCCGCTACTCTCCCTTTATGCGGATAGGGATGTTTTTGAGCTACGCGGGCGGCTTCGCCGAGACCGTGGTGGAACTGGCCGACTACGAGAAGGCCGGGCTCGACATCGTGTTCGTGCCCGAGGCGTATAGCTTCGACGCGGTGAGCCAGCTCGGTTTCATGGCAGCCAAGACGGAGCGGATGCAGATCGCGTCCGGGATCTTCCAGCTGTACTCGCGCACGCCCGCGCTGACCGCGATGACCGCGGCCGGTCTGGACTACGTCTCGGGCGGCCGCTTCACGCTGGGGCTGGGCGCCTCCGGCCCGCAGGTAATCGAAGGCTGGCACGGGGTGCCTTACGACGCGCCGATCGGCCGGGCCCGTGAGGTCATCGAGATCTGCCGGATGGTCTGGCGCCGCGAGCGACTGGCGTACCAGGGCCGCTACTACCAGCTGCCGCTCGAGGGCGGTACCGGGCTGGGCAAGCCGCTCAAGCTGATCAACCACCCGGTCCGCGAGCGCATCCCGATCGCGCTGGCCGCCATCGGCCCGAAGAACGTCGCGCTCGCCGCCGAGCTGGCCGAATCCTGGATGCCGATCTTCTACCTGCCGGAGAAGGCTGGCCAGGTGTGGGGCGCCGCCGTGGCCGAGGGCAGCGCGAAGCGCGATCCTTCGCTGGGCCCGCTCGACGTGATCGCCCATGCGCGGCTGGCGATCGGCGACGACGTGACCGGCTTGCGCGACTACGGCCGGTCCGAGCTGGCCCTGTACATCGGCGGGATGGGCGCGCGGGGCCGCAATTTCTACCACGACCTGGCCCGCCGGTTCGGCTACGAGGCCGAGGCGAAGGCGATCCAGGACGCCTACCTGGACGGCCGCAAGGCCGAGGCCGAGGCGCTGGTACCCGCGGACCTGGTCGAGCGCACTTCGCTGATCGGCCCGGAGTCCTACGTGCGGGAACGCCTCGCTGCCTACCGTGAAGCCGGCGTGACCACCCTCAACCTCACCCCGCTCGCGCCCACCCACGAGGCCCGGATCCGCCTCATCGAGCAAGCCCGCGCCATCGCAGACTAGCCGCCCTGGGTAGCTCTCCGGTCGCGCGTAGAGTTCAGCCATGGCAGAGATCCACGCGGCCCGCCGACGGCGGGCCCAGGAGAAGATCGCCGAGGTCGGCGCCGACGCGGCCCTGATCACCTCCGGTCCGAACGTCCGGTACCTCAGCGGCCTGGCCAGCTCCAACGCCGCGCTGCTTCTGGCCGCCGACGGTGCCGCGGTGCTGGCGACGGACTCGCGCTACACGTTGGCCGCCCAGCGGGATTGCCCCGATCTCGAGCTGATCACCGAGCGCTTCATTGAGCCGAGGCTGGCCGCGGAGATGACCAGCCGAGGCCTGCGCACCGTGGCGTTCGAGGCGCACGAGATGTCGGTCGAGCGCCACCAGGAGCTCGCGGCTAGGCCGGTAGGCGTCACCCTGGTCCCGTTCGGCCGGAAAATCGAGGAGCTACGGACGGTCAAGGATCCGTCCGAGCTTGAGCTGCTCGCGACCGCCTGCCGGATCACCTGCCAGGCCATCGCCGATGTGTTCGTACTGGTCAGGCCCGGCCTGACCGAACGCGCGCTGGCGGCGGCGCTCGATGCGCGGATGGCCGACCTGGGTGCGGAGCGGCCGGCCTTCGACACCATCGTGGCCAGCGGGCCGAACGGTGCGATCCCGCACCACGCGCCGACCGACCGACCGATCCGCCGCGGCGACCTGATCACGATGGATTTCGGCGCACTGTACGGCGGCTACCACGCGGACATGACCCGCACCGTGGCGCTCGGCGAGCCCGCGGGCTGGCAGCGGGAGATCTACGATCTGGTCGCGGCCGCGCAGCGGTCCGGCCTGGCCACCGCCCGGCCGGACGCCGACGTCGGCGACGTGGACGCGGCCGCCCGCGACCTGATCCGCGACGCCGGGCACGGCGACCACTTCCAGCACGGGCTGGGGCACGGCGTCGGGCTCGAGGTGCACGAGGCGCCGACGATCGGGTACGGCAGAACGGGTAAGCTCGCTAGTCGGGTTCCCGTCACCGTCGAGCCTGGTGTTTACCTACCCGGCAGGGGCGGTGTCCGGATTGAGGACGTCCTTGTCGTGGGGGCCGACGGGACGGGCCTTCTCACGACTACGACGAGAGAACTTCTCGTTCTTTAACCTGGAGACAGAACGTGGCCACCACGAACGACCTGAAGAACGGCATGGCGCTGAACCTCGACGGCCAGCTCTGGAACGTAGTCGAGTTCCAGCACGTCAAGCCGGGCAAGGGCGGCGCCTTCGTGCGCACCAAGCTGAAGAACATCATGTCGGGCAAGGTCGTCGACCGGACCTTCAACGCCGGCGTCAAGGTCGACGTGGCCAGCGTGGACCGGCGCGAGATGCAGTACCTGTACCGCGAGGGCGCCGACTTCGTGTTCATGGACACGCAGGACTACGACCAGCCGCGGGTGCCCGCGTCCGTGGTCGGAGACGCGGCGAATTACCTGCTCGAGGAGCAGACCGTCACCGTGGCCTTCAACGACGGCACCCCGCTGTACGTCGACCTGCCGGCCGCGGTCGAGCTCACCATCAGCCAGACCGACCCCGGCGTGCAGGGTGACCGCTCCACCGGCGGCACCAAGCCGGCCACCCTGGAGACCGGCGCGACCATCCAGGTGCCGCTGTTCATCTCGACCGGCGAGAAGATCAAGGTCGACACCAGGACCGGCCAGTACCTCGGCCGCGCCTGATGAG
>JBAUAY010001147.1:0-2874 GCA_049676235.1 Streptosporangiaceae bacterium | reverse complement strand
CGCCGAGGTGATCCTGCTGCCGGGCCGCGAGGACCGGGACATCTGGGCCTACTTCGCCTCGCTCGCGTTCCCGCCCGAGCGGCAGGTCCGCGCCGCCCTCGCGGCCCTGGCCGAGGCGGGCCGGCCGATGTCAGCCAGCGTGCTCGAGACCCGCGTGGACCTGTCCCGGGGCCGGCTGGAATCCATGCTCAAGGTGCTCGACGTGGACGGGGCCGTGCGCCGCGTCAGCGGCGGCTGGACCTCGACCGGCCAGCCGTGGCACTACGACGCGGAGCGCTACGCACGGGTCGCGGCCGAACGCGACCGCGAGCAGCAGGCCATGCTGGCCTATCAGGCGACAGACGGCTGCCGGATGGAGTACCTGCGCCGACAGCTCGACGACCCGGCCGCCGCGCCCTGCGGGCGCTGCGACAACTGCACCGGGCAGCATGTCCGGGGCGACGTGCCGGAAACGCGCGCGACCGCGGCGCGCGAGCGGCTGCTTCGCCCGGGCGTGCAGGTCGAGCCACGGCGAATGTGGCCGACCGGGCTGAAGGCCCTCGGCCTCGACGTGGCCGGGAAGATCCCGGCCACCCAGACCGCCGAGCCGGGCCGGGCCATCGGCCGGCTCACCGACATCGGCTGGGGCAGCATGCTCAGGACCCTGCTGGCCGAGGGCGCGCCCGACGAGCCGGTCACGGAGCCGGTCATGGCCGCCGCGATCAAGGTGCTCGCCGCCTGGGACTGGGCGCAGCGCCCGGCCGGCGTGCTGACCCTGCCGTCCCGCACCAGGCCCCGGCTGATCACCAGCTTCGGCCAGCGGCTCGCCAGCGTCGGCCGGCTGCCTTATGTCGGCGCTCTGGCCTACACCGGCGACGCCGGGACCGGCCCGCGGCGGCACAACAGCGCACAGCGGCTGAGTTCCCTGTGGCATGCGCTCGAGGTGCCCGGCGACGTCCGGGCCGCCCTCGGCGGCCTGGACGGCCCGGTGCTCGTCATCGACGACCGCATCGAGACCGGGTGGACGATGACGGTCGCCGCCCGGCTGCTCCGCGAGGCGGGCGCCCACGGCGCCCTGCCCCTCGCGCTTGCGGTCACCGCAGGCTAGGCGACGTAAGGTTCGGCGCCGTCCTCGCTGATCATCGGGCGGCCCGCGACGGCCCAGCCGGTCATGCCGTCGGCGACGTTGATCGCGTTCAGCCCGCCCCCGGCCAGCGCCTGGGCCGCGTAGGCCGACCTCTTGCCGGTACGGCAGATCACGTACACCTCGCGGTCCCGGGGCAGCTCATCCACCCGCGCGCCGAGCTCACCGAGCCGCACGTGCACGGCGTCGGGGGCATGGCCTGCGATCCACTCGTCATCCTCACGCACGTCAAGCAGAAACACCCCGGCCGGCAGGTCCGCCGACAGCACTTCAGGCACGGCGACGGGCTGGTTCATGGCGGTCTCCTCAAGCGGACTCATCGTCGCGGCCCTGGTGTCGCCGGCCGCGTCGCTACTGTACCCGTCGGCCGAACGCCGGGCGGGCCGTGGCCCAGGCCACCGCCCACCGGGCGGGAATCGGGCTGTCCTGACCAGCGGGCCAGGCTCCTCTCCGCGTCAGGTCTCGGCGATCCTCGCTCGTACCTCGTTGGCCACGGCCGCCAGTTCGGCGACCAGGCCGGTGTCCTGGGGCCACCAGGCGAGTGACACCGAGCAGGGAGTCAGGTCGAGAATCGGCACGAATGTCACGCCGGGTCGTTTGTACCAGATGCCGACTGATTCGGACGTGATGCTCAGGCCAACGCCCCTGGAGACGAGGTGCATCTCCGCGTCCAGGGTGCTCGCCTCGGCGACCACCGGCGCCGGTCCTGATCGGTAGTCGGTGAGTATCCAGTAGTCGCGCCATGGGCCCGGGGAGACGGGCGCGGCGATGATCGGCTCAGGCAGTACTTCTGCCACGCTGAGTGACTCCCGGGCCGCCAGCGGGTGATCCTCTGGAAGACAGGCGACGAGCCGCTCGGTGGCAAGCTCCACTGACACCAGGCCCGCCAGCCCGAGCGGCGGTCGCACGACTGCGGCGTGGACGAGGTTATCGCGCAGCCCGGCTGAGGGATCGGTGAAGTCGAACTCCTCGGTCTCGACAACTGCAGTGGGTTCTCGCTCGTGGTGGGTGCGCAACAGCCTCGGCACGACCTCGAGACCGGCCCCGATCGTGTAGCCCAGCTTCAGCTTCTCTTGCGGCGTCGCGCTCATGCTGCGCACTGTCTTGATCGCCGACGAGAGCTCGGCGAGGACCTGGCCCGCGAGACCGGCGAAGACCTGGCCCGCGGGTGTCACCTGGACCGTGCGCGTGGTCCGGCTCAGCAACTCCACGCGCAGCGCCCGCTCAAGATCGCGGACGGTGTGGCTCATCCAGGGGGCTGACACCGACAGGCGCTCGGCCGCGCGGCCGAAGTGGAGTTCCTCGGCGACGGCGAGGAACGCCTCGAGCTGACGGAGAGTCACGTTCTCCATGGCTACCTCCCACCGGGATCCGGCACACGAAAGCGGGGCATGCCACGCACACGCTACGTCATTATGTCAAAAGCGGACACAATACCGCCACTAATTCGTCCTTCTCTCTGGGAATCAGCGTTCCTAGTATGGCGGTAACCGAAAGAATGACGAGAGGATCCTCCGTGCCAGCTAGTTATGCTGAAGATGACCTGGCCGAGGGAAGGGCCGCACTGCTCAGCGGGTGGTCTTCGGGCAGCGAGCCCGGCCTGGTCATCACCAGTGCCTCCGGCGCCCTCGTCTGGGACTCTAAGGGCAACGAGTACATCGACTGCACCTCGATGGCCTGGTCGAACAACATCGGGGCCTCAGTTCCCGAGGTGGTCGAAGCCGCCTTCGCGCAGGCGCGCCAGCTCAGCC
>JBAUAY010001146.1:0-2268 GCA_049676235.1 Streptosporangiaceae bacterium | reverse complement strand
CCACCGGCGTGGCCCTGGCCGCCGTGGCCTGGGCAGCCTGCTGGGCCGTGGTGATCGTCGGCGGCCACTTCGGCGGCGGCACGGCCGCCGAGGCCGCCTTCGTCACCGCCATGGCCGTCTTCGCCGTCGGCGAGACCCTGCTGTCCCCGACGCTGCCGGCCATCATCAACGACCTCGCCCCGCCGCACGCCGTCGGCCGGTACAACGGACTCGGCACCCTGGCCTTCACGGTCGGCTTCCTGCTCGGCCCGGCCGCCGGGACGGCGGCCCTCGGCGCGGGCTGGGGCTCCGGCCTGTTCATCGCCCTGGTCCTGGCTAGCCTCATCGCGGCCGGTCTGGCGCTCCGTCTGGCCCGGCACCTGCCGTCCGCCGCCAACCACATCCCGGCACCGCCCGTGATCAATCGGGATCTGACTCCGGCCGGCTAGGGGACATAATGGCCGGGTGCTGTCTGTAACGGAGGGCGAGGCGCAGGAACGGGCGGAGCTGCTGACCGATATCGGCTATGACGTCTTCCTGGACCTGGGGGCGACCCCGGCCAGGTCGCAGACGCTGGTCACGTTCCGGTGCCGGCGGCCAGGGGCGGACACGTTCGCCCAGCTTGACCTGGCCACGGCAGGCGAGGTGCGGCTGAACGGGCAGCTGCTGCCGCCGTCGGACGGCGGGCGGGTGCGGCTGGCTGGGCTGGCTGCGGAGAACGTGCTGGTCGCCGACGGCGTGATTGCTGACGTGGGGGGAATGGACCCGGGGCTGATCCGGTTCACCGATCCGGCCGACGGGGCCGTCTATGTGATCACCGATGGGTTTCCCGACCAGGCGGGGCGGCTGTTCTGCTGCTTTGACCAGCCGAGCCTGCCGTGCGCGGTGACGGTCACCGTCCGGGTGCCGCCAGGCTGGCATCCCCTGGGCAACGGCCAGGCCCGTGACGATGGCGACGGGGTGTGGCGCTTCGGCACCGTGACCGGGATGCGGCCGCACCTGTTCACCGTGTGCGCCGGGCCATACCAGCAGGTCTGGGCGAACGGTGGGCCCGGCGTTGTGGTGCGGGCGTGGCGGCGGGCAGCGCTCTCGCAGTGGGATGAGGCGCTGGAGCGGTTCGCCGAGACGGCCGTGCGGGCCCTGCGGCACTACGAGAGAGCGCTCGGCACGCCATGCCCGTATCCCGGGTACGACATCGTGTTCGTGCCCGAGCTCACCGGGCTGGCCGGTAGCGTGCCCGGGCTGATGTTCGTGAGTGAGGCCCTGCTGGCGCGGATGGCCGATCCTGATGACGACTTCGTGACCGTGGTGTGCGCGCACGAAGTGGCGCATCTGTGGTTCGGTTCGCTCGTGACCATGCGCTGGTGGGATGACCTGTGGCTGGATGAGGCGCTGGCCACGTACCTGAGCGTGGAGTTCACCGGCGGCTGGGCCAGGTTCGGTTACCAGGAGAAGGCGAGGGCGTACCGGGCGGACGAGCTGCCGGGACGGTGGCCGGTTTCTTCCCCCGTGGCCAGCTCGGCGCAGGCGCTGAGCAGGCTATCCGCGCTGACGTACAACAAGGGCGCGGCAGTGATCAGGCAGCTCGGCGCGCTGATCGGCGAGGATGCGCTGCGCGCCGGGATGCGGGACTACCTGGCCAGGTTCGCCGATGACTGCGGGACGTCCGATGATCTGGTGGCATGCTGGTCACGGGCGTCGGGACGGGACCTGGCCGGGTGGGCGGACACGTGGCTGCGCACCGAAGGCGCGCCGACGCTGCGGGCCGCATTCGCCGCCGGGCCGGGCCCGCTGGCCGGACCGGGTGCCTCGCTGGTGGTCACGCAGGACCTGCCCCGCCCGCAGCTGGTCAGGATCGGGCTGTATGACCGGGCCCAGGCCGGCGCAGGCCTGCGCCGCCGGCAGCTGGTCGAGGTGGAGTTGGCTGGCGAGCGGACGGTGGTGCCGATCGCGCTCGGTCCCGGGGAAGCGGCACCGGACCTGGTGGTGGCGAACGACGGCGACCTCGGTTATGCGCGGATCACGTTCGATGAGCGGTCATGGCAAGCGCTCGCCGCGGCTGCGCTGGAGGTGGACGACCCGGTCACCGAGGCGGTCTGCTGGAACGCGGCCTGGCAGCTGGTGACGGGCGCCCGCCTGCCGGCCGCGTCCTTCGCTGACCTGGTGATAAGACGTCTGGCTGACGGCCAGTCCGGGCTGCCGGCGCCCGGCGCGGAAACGCTGCTCGACCATGCGGTCAGCTGCGCCGACGTCTACGCGCCCGCGGACCACCGAGCCGGACTGCGGGAG
>JBAUAY010001145.1:0-2245 GCA_049676235.1 Streptosporangiaceae bacterium | reverse complement strand
CACCTGCACCAGCGGCACCAGCGCGCGCACCCCTTGGGCCAGCGCAGCGGGCGGGTGATCGGGCCAGCGCGCCGCCAGCGCCTGGCCTAGCTGGCTGAACGTCATCGGCTCGGCCTCCACCAGGCTCCGGCCCGCCGCGGCCAGCATCCTGGTGTCCACCCCCGCCAGCTGCCTGCCGAACGCGCCACGCATGCCGCGCTCGACCACCGGCTGGACCAGCCACCGGAGCGGCAGGCAGTCTCGGGCGGACACCAGGTGGATGGTGCCGCGCATCAGCGCGATCCTGACCACGCTCCGGTCGGTGATCAGTGTGGCCAGATCGGCGGGGCGGAACCCGTCCAGCCGGGAATGCAGCCCGTAGTAGGGCGGGAATGGTGCCTGGGCCTGCAGCCCGACCAGGTGCTCGATGGTCTGCACGACGTGCGCGGCCCGGGCCGGCCCGGAGTCGGGCAGCCGGGGACGGTCGAGCAACAGCTGGCGGGCGAGCAGGGCGCGGTTGACCGCACGCAGGCTCAGCACCCGGGATGCCGCCATCAATAGCAGATGTTCGTGTGCAGGCGGGCCGCGGGCAGCGGGTGGGCCAGGGCCTGCGCGGTGCGCCAGTCGGCTGGGCGGTGCAGCACCACGTAACCGTCGTCGGCGAACACCTGCGAGTACCCGTGCGCCCGCAGGTAGGCCACCTCCTGGGCCTGCTGGCTGGGCGTGCAGAACGGGAAGTCGAGCCCGAGGGTGTCCCCGACCACCCACGGCGCCCACCGTGGCGTCCCGTCGAGCAGCAGCACCGTGTCCCGGCCTGACAGCCGCGGGCCGATGTTGTTGGACGCCTCCACCTCGACCCCGGCGGGCACGTGCGCGATGGCCGCCGCGGCCGCCCGCATCCGCGCATTGACTCCGTAGAAGCCGGGGTGCAACAGCGAACCGAACGGCGAGGAAGGGACGTACACCAGGGCGGCGGCGCAAATCGCGGCGGCCCAGAGCGTGGCGGGGCGCCAGGCCGTGCCGCCGTGCCGCAGCCAGGCGGGACGGCTCCAGCGATAGGTGAGCCACGTGTCCCAGCGGGGCGACATCTTGAGGCAGCGCCGCTGCAGCCGCGCGGCGCCGTCCACCGCGGCACAGCACAACATCATCACCACGAACGCGTCGTACTGGAACTTCGCCTGCCACCACAGCGGATAGCCGGAGGCCAGCATCCGCTCGGCCAGCAGCGGCAGCACGGCGACCACCATCGGGGAGGCGAGCGGCAGGAAGCCGAAGGTCGCGAGCAGCCCGATCATGGTCCGGGCCTTCACCCACGGGGTGACGAATACCCGCAGCGCGTGCAGCGGATGGGTGATCACGCCGATCAGCGCGCTGCCCAGGCTCGACCCGAACTGGTCGTACGCCCAGTAGAAGCTGGCCGACCCGCCGAACGCGGGAATCAGCAGGTGGGTAGCCACCCAGGTCGCGGCCAGGCCGCCCACGACGAAGGCCAGGCCGGTCCAACGGCGCCTGGTCAGCAACAGATAGCAGCCGAAGCCCGCGACGAGCAGGCCCATGTCCTCCTTGACCAGCAGCATCGCCACCGCGGCGAGGATGCCGTGCCAGAGTCGCCCGGCGTCGAACCGCTCCACCATCACCGCGGTCAGCACCGGGACGAACGCGACCTCGTGGAAGTCGAAGATGACGGCTTCCATGACCGGCAGCGACAAGGCGTAGGCGACACAGACGAAGTACGCGGCCCCCGGTCCGAGCTGGCGCCGGGTGTAGGCCCACAACGGCGGGATGGCCAGCGCGAACAGCACCCCCTGCGCCACCAGCAGGGTGGCCGGGCTGTCGTGGATCCAGTACAGCGGGGCGAGCAGCGCCAGGACCGGCGACCAGTGGTCGGCTAGCAGCAGGAAGTGCGCGCCTGCACCGTCGGACACGCCGCGGGCGATCGAGGTGGGCGCCTGGAAATGCGCGTAGCCGCGGACACCCTGATCGAAGATGACCAGGTCGAACGTGCTGGCCAGGAAGCGCCGGAACAGGATGAGCGAGTCCAGGCAGTAGACGAAGGCGGCCGCCGCGGTCAGGGCGCCGACCCTTACGGCGGCATGCTCCCAGAACCCCCGGAGCCGTCTCGGCCCGGCGGCCGCCCCTTCAGCCGAGCTGGGGGTGGTCGCTGCGCCGACAGGCCGGGAACCGGCGGCCTGATTACTCACCGGTGGAAGGGTAGCAGTGCGCCTGGAAAGGTAGCGGTGCGGCGGGTAACGCCCGAATGGGCGGC
>JBAUAY010001144.1:0-5373 GCA_049676235.1 Streptosporangiaceae bacterium | reverse complement strand
GTGCGCCAGCCGCGCCAGCGCCGGGCGGGTGGCCGGGAAGCCGAGCCCGGTGGCGGCCATCCCGTCCCGGGTCAGCCAGCACCAGCCCGGGCCCGGGCCGAGCCGCCCGGTGGCCACGTACCCGGTGCGGCGCCACCGGGCCAGGATCTTTTCCAGCTGTTTTTTCGCTTGGACGCGCAGCGCATCGGCGAGCAGATCGTACGGGACCCCGTAGTGCTCGCCGCAGAGCAGCAGCCCGTCGATGTCCCGCTGGCTGAGCCACACCGCCGCGGTACTACCACGTCGCGCTCCGCCATGGCCGGGTCCCGCTCCGCCATGGCCGCGTTCCGGCCCGCCATGGGCGGGTTCCGCTCCGCCATGGCCGCGTTGCGGTGGCTTCGCCGCGGCGACGGTGTCGTGCGCATGTGCCGTCATGATGTCCCCAAGTTTTACCGCAGTAACATCAGTCCCGTGAGCCACGGGTGTCCGACTGCACACGAGATGTGACGATTGTTCCGCGGTGATGGGCGGGTGGCGGGGACGTGCGGTATCCGTAAGCGCATCGTCAGGATTACTTTTTGTGACATCGAGGCCCGCGGACGGCGCGGCGGCCGTAAGGAACCTTCATCAAAGCGGTCCCGACCTTGGCCTTCGGGCTGCATGTACCCGCCAACCGGGCCTAGGAAAGAGCTACCGGGAACCTTAAGGCGGTCAGTTTCGCTTGTCAGATGACGGGTTAGCCGACGGTTGGCAGACGGGAGGCGCGGTATGCCGAGCTGGCACCGCATGTCTCAGCAGGTATGGCTGCGCCGTTGTGCCCTGATGGCGATCGCGGCCTTGGCAGGCCTGCTGTACGCCTGGGCCATGGGCCAGGACACGCTCGAGTACTACTACGCCGCGGCTGACCGCAGCATGTCCATGAGCTGGCACGACTTCATCTTCGGCGCCTTCGACCCGGCGGGCACCATCACCGTGGACAAGCTGCCGGGGGCGTTGTGGTTCCAGGCGCTTTCCGTGCGGGCGTTCGGCCTGCACACCTGGGCGATCATCCTTCCGCAGGTCATCGAGGGCATCCTCACCGTGCTTGTGCTCTACCGGGCGGTGGCCCGGCTGGCCGGGCCGGCCGCCGGCCTGATCGCCGCGCTGGTCCTGGCGGTCAGCCCGGCCACGGTGGCCCTGGACCGCGAGAACATCTCCGACTCGCTGCTGATCTTGCTGCTGGTCCTGGCCGCCGACGCTGTCTCGGGGGCTATCGCCGGGCGGGCCGCTGGCGATGTGGGCCAGGACACCCCGGCCAGCGACCCGGATGGGCCGCCGTCCGGCGCCGTCGGCGGTGATCGCTCTGTGGCCGGTGAGCAAGCTGCTCCCGGCGGGCGGGGTGCCGTCGCTGTCGACTCCCGCCGTCCGGCCGGCCGCGTCGCTCGCGTCCGCCGGCCCGGCGGAACCTTGGGCCGGCTCATCCTGGCCGGCTTTTGGGTAGGGCTGGCTTTCCAGGCCAAGGAGATCGAGGCGTGGATGGTGCTGCCCGCGCTGGGCCTGGCCTACCTGCTGTCCGGGCCTGGCTCAGTGGTGCGGCGCGCCGGCCAGCTCGCGGTCGCGGGTGTGGTCGTCGCGCTGGTGTCGGTGTCCTGGATGACCGCCGTGTCGCTGGTGCCCGCCGGGGACCGGCCTTATGCCGACGGCAGCCACGACAACTCCGTCTTCGAGCAGGTCTTCACCTACAACGGGTTCGGAAGGTTCGGCGACCAGACCCCGCTGCAGGTGCGGGCCGCACAACTGGATCTCGGCGCCGCGGTGCCCGTTCCGGCGCGCGCCGCCGACCGCCTGCTGCGCGGCGGCCTGGGCCTGGATACCGGCTGGCTCATCCCGGCCGCCGCCATCGTGGCTGCCTGGGGTATCGCCAGCCGACGCCGGCAGCCACGCGGTGACCCGCTCCGGGCCTGCTTCATATTGTGGGGCGGCTGGCTGGTGACCTTCTTCGCGGTTTTCTCGACGATCACCACGCTCTGGCCCTATTACACCGCGGCGCTGTCCCCGGCCGCCGCCGCCATCATCGGGGCCGGCGTCGCCGCGGCCCGGTCACGGGAGCGAGCCCCGGTCAGCCGGACGATAGGGCTGGCGGTCATCGTCGCGGGCACAGCCGCCTATGCCGCCTGGCTGGTGTCCTCGGCTGCCGGCGCGCCGGGCTGGCTGGTCCCGGCCATCATCGCCGTGGGCATCGCTGCGACCGGCTTGATCGTCTGGTCACTGGTGAGCCGCCGCTCTGCCCCAGCGGCCCTCGTCGCGGGTCTGGTCGCCGTATCGCTGGCGCCGGCCGTCGCCTCAGTCAGCCTGGCGGCTCACAGCGAAAGCGCCTTTGACACTCCGTTCGAGTCGGCCCGGGTGCAGGAGGCTGTGGCTCGCGGCCTGGGAAAGCAGGCGGCCATCGATGTGCAGACCGCGATCCCCGCATACCAGGACACCCAGAACGGAGCCCCCTACCTGATGGCGGCGCAGAGCGCGGCGCTGCCGTCATTGATCATCTATGACACCGGCCTCGAGGCGCTCCCCATCGGCGGGTTCGACGGTACCACTCCGTCGCCGACCCTGGCCCAGCTGCAGAACGACATCCGGCATGGCCTGTTCCATCTCGTCTGGATAGATTCCGGCACCGACCCCCGGCTGCGATGGATCACCACCCAATGCGTCCAGATATCGAAGCGGTTCTATGACTGCGTGCCCCCCAATGCCGGCCGACCGCTCGGGGTGAAGACGGCCTCGGGACCGATCGGGGTGAAGATCGTGCCCGCCTCCCGGCGTGGCTCGCGGAGCATCGAGCATCCGGTGACCGGGCACCCGACGCCGTTCGGCTGACCGGCGCGGCCTGCCGCTGCCTCGTCCGGGCTCTTACGCTGTGTTGGTGGAGACTCTCACGTTCTTGTTTACCGACATCGAGGGCTCGACGGCGCTGCTGCGACGCCTGGGGGAAAGCGACTACGGCCGGGTGCTGGCCGACCACCAGGCGCTGATCCGCGCGGCCCTGGCCGCTCACGACGGCAAGGAGGTGGACACCCAGGGGGACGCGTTCTTTGCCGTGTTCTCCTCGCCGACAGCCTGTCTGGCGGCGGTGATAGAGATGCAGCGTGCCCTGCGGGCCCGGGCGTGGCCCGGCGGAGAGCACGTGCGGGTGCGGATGGGCGTGCACACCGGTGAGGCCGCCACGACGGCCACCGGTGGCCTGGTGGGCCTGCATGTGCACCGCGCCGCGCGGGTGGGAGCCATCGCGCACGGCGGGCAGGTCCTGCTGTCGGAGACGGTAGCAGCGCTGGTCCGCGACTCGCTGCCGCCGGGCGCGGCGCTCAGGGATCTCGGCGCCCAGCGGCTGAAAGACCTGGCCCGCCCGGAGCGGATCTTCCAGCTGGACGCCGCGGGGCTGCGAGCCGACTTTCCGCCGCCGCGCTCGCTCGGCAACCCCGCGCTGCCGAACAACCTCCCGGCCCAGCTGTCAGCGTTCATCGGCCGGGACCGGGAGATGAACGAGGTCCGCGCCCTGGTCGAGTCCCGCCGCCTGGTCACGCTGACCGGAGCCGGCGGGTCGGGGAAAACCAGGCTTGCCCTCCAGGTGGCCGCCGAACTGCTCGACGGATCCGGCGACGGGGTCTGGCTGACGGAGCTGGCCGCGGTCTCTGACGGGGATGCGGTTCCTGCGGCCATCTGCGAGGCCCTCGGTATCGGCGAGCAGCCGGGCAGGGCGGTCCTGGACAGTCTGCTCGATGCCCTGGCCTTCCAGTTCGTCCTCATCGTGCTGGACAACTGCGAGCACCTGATCGGCGCCTGCGCCAAAACGGCCGACGCCATCTTGCGGCACTGCCCCAGGGTGCACCTGCTGGTCACCAGCCGCGAGCCGCTCGGCATCGGCGGCGAGACCATCTACCGCGTGCCGTCGCTGTCGCTCCCAGACCCCGACGACCCGGCGCCGGCGCCCGGCGACGCGATCGCACTGCTGGCCGAGCGCGCCCGGGAGCAAGGCGTCGACCTGGCCCTCGACGAGGAGACGCTTCCGCTCATGGTGTCGGTCTGCCGCCTGCTGGACGGGCTGCCCCTGGCCATCGAACTCGCCGCCGCCCGGCTGCGCTCGCTGTCGCTGGCCGGCCTGCGGGACCGGCTGGACCAGCGCTTCCGCCTGCTCACCGGGGGCAGCCGCACCGCTCTGGCCCGGCAACAGACGCTGCGGGCCACGGTCGACTGGTCATACTCGTTGCTCAACCCGGCTGAGAAGTCACTGCTGCGCCTGTTGTCGGTGTTCGCCGAGGGCTTCGACCTGGACGCCGTCGAAGAGGTATGCGGCGGCGGTGACATCGAGGCATTCGACACCGCGGATCTTCTCGGCTCCCTGGTGGACAAGAGCCTGGTGGTGGCCGAGCCAGCCGGCGATGCCGTCCGCTACCGGCTGCTCGAGACGATCCGTCAGTTTGCGGCCGAACGGCTGGCCGAGGCGGGCGACGAGGCGGCGGCTGCCGCTGTGGCGGCGCACTGCCAGTACTTCCTGGCCTTGGCCGAGGCGGCGGCCCCGCACCTGTCCCGGCCTGACCAGGGCCGCTGGTACGCGCGGCTCGACGCCGACCATGCGAACCTGCGCCGCGCCGCCGAGCATGCCGCCAGCGACCCGGACGGGACCGCTCGGGTCTTGCGCTTCGTGGTCACCCTCCGCAGCTACTGGCTCGCGCGTTCCCGCTGCCGGGAAGCACTCGGGCTGCTCCTGCCCGTGCTCGACCGCCCCGAAGCCAGCGCCGATCCCAGCCTGTTCGGAGCGGCGCTGGTGACCGTCACCTGCATCGCTCCGCGGGTTGATATCGCGCCGGCCCGGCAATACGGTGACCAGGCCGTTAACCTGGCTCGCCAGCTCGGCGACGACCGGCTGCTCACCGATGCCCTCGGCATGCTCTCCTCCGTGTACTTCTTCTCCGGCCAGCCCGACCGCGGGCTTCGGCTTGGCCGGGAGGCCGTCGACCGCGCCCGCCAGCTCGGCGACGAGGTCTTGCTGGGCCGGAACCTGATGATCTACCTGATGTCCGGCGATCTCATCGAGCCGGGTCAGTCCGCGCCGCTGCTCGCCGAGGCCATCGCCTGCAGCGAGCGATCCGGCGACCAGCTCCTGCGCTCGTACCTGCACAACAACGCCGCCGTTCAGGCCCTGAGGGTCGGCCAGATCCCGGCCGCCCGGGCCCACCTGGACCAGGCGTCTCAAGCCGCGCGGGCGACCGGACAGCGGACCGAGGCCCTGGCCACCAACCTGGGCTGGGTCCAGCGCGAAGAGGGCGACCCGGAGGGCGCACGGTCCTCCTTCCAGGCGAGCCTTCGCCTCTGCCGCCGCAGCGGTGAGCAGCCGGTCATAGCCTGCGCCATTCTCGGCCT
>JBAUAY010001143.1:0-5596 GCA_049676235.1 Streptosporangiaceae bacterium | reverse complement strand
GTACCGCCCGCGGCCCTGATCGCCTCCGCCGCGGCGTCCAGCGCGGCGGCGTCCCTCGCGTCGATGATGAGGGCAAAGCCCTCGCGGGCCAGGCCGGCCGCCAGCGCGCGGCCCAGCCCGCGGGAGGCCCCCGTGATCATGGCTGTCGGAGTGTCGTTCATGTCTTCGCACGCTAGGCGGCGCGGCGCCCGAGCACATCGGTCCCCGGCCCCGGTAGGCCTGCGCCGATAGTCCTAAGACCGCCGCCCGATGCGCCGCTCTCGCGTCCGGACTACCGTCGGATAGGTGAGCGAGCCAAAGGGGCGCGGCGCCGCCTGGACCAGTGAGCGCGCCAGAGGGGGCGCGCGAAAAGCGCCTCCGGAGGCGGGCGAACAGAGAATAGAGCTGCTCTACCAGGTGAGCCAGGCGGTGTTGTCCGTCACCAGGCAGATGCCCGTCCGTGACGTGCTGCAGGTGATCGTGCGGTCGGCGCGGTCGCTGGTCGGCGCGCGCTACGCGGCGCTCGGCGTGCCCGACGAGGGCGACTCGTTCGCCGAGTTCGTGGTGGACGGAATCAGCGCAGCCGAATGGCAGGCAATCGGCCCGCTGCCGCGCCGGCACGGGATGCTCGCCGTGCTGCTCAACGAGGGCCGGCCGGAACGGCTGGCGGACATCCGCGCCGACCCGAGGTTCGAGGGCTGGCCGTCCGCCCATCCGCAGATGTCGCACTTCCTCGGGGTGCCGGTACGCGACAGGGACCAGGTCCTCGGCATCATCTTCGCGGCCAACAAGACCTCCGCCGCGGCGGCCGGCCGCGGGTTCACCGAGCGCGACCAGGAGATCCTTTCGCTGTTCGCCGCGCACGCCGCGATCGCGATGACCAACGCCCGGCTGTACGAGCGCAGCCGCGAGCTTTCCGTGATGCAGGAGCGCACCCGGCTGGCCAGGGACCTGCACGACGCGGTCACGCAGAAGCTGTTCAGCATCAGGGCGCACGCGCGGGCCGCCGCGGTCCTGGCGGCCAGGGACCCGGTGGACGCGGCCCGGGTCCGGGCCGAGATCGAGGTGGTCGGCGCGCTCGGCGCCGAAGCTCACGCCGAATTGCGCGCGGTGATCGACGGCCTGGCCCCGCCGGACCTGGAAGCGGCGGGGCTGGCCGAATCCCTGCGCCGGTACGCGGTGCTGGCCGGGCGGGCGCACCGGGTCCCGGTCACCTTCACGACCGGCGACCTGCCCGCGCTCGGGCCCCGGGCGGAGACGGCGCTCTACCGGGTCGCGCAGGAGGCGCTGCACAACGCGCTGCGGCACGCCGGGGCGTCCGGCGTCCGGGTCGCCCTGGCCAAGGCCCCGCGCCAGGTCGTGCTCGAGGTGTCAGACGACGGCCACGGGTTCGCGCCCGAGGCGCCGTCCGGCGGCCTGGGGCTGGCCTCGATGCGGGAGCGCGCGGCGGCCGCGGGCGCCGCGCTGACCATCCGGTCGGGGAAGACCGGAACCGTGGTGCGGATGACCGTGCCCGTCAAGGCTGGGCCGGTCAAGGTCAAGGCTGGGCCGGTCAAGGCTGGGCCCGTCACCACGGGGTCCGTTACGCCGGGAGACGACCGATGACGGAACCTATCTCAGTGCTGATCGTCGACGACCACCCGGTGGTCAGACGCGGGCTCCGGGCGCTGCTCGAGGTGCAGGACGGGATCGAAGTGACCGGCGAGGCCGGTGACGGCGCCGCGGCGCTCGCGCTAGCCACCGAGCGCGCTCCGGACGTGATCCTGCTCGACCTGAAGCTGCCCGGCATGGATGGCATCGCCGTCCTGGGTGAGCTCAGGACCCGCAATAACCCCGCCCGGGTGCTCGTGCTCACCAGTGCCACCGAACCCGCGTCGGCGAGCCTGGCGGTCCGCTCGGGCGCGGCGGGGATGCTCTACAAGGACGTGGACCCCGACGCGCTGGTGCGGGCGATCCGTTCGGTCCACGACGGCCACCTGCTGCTCGCCCCCGAGGCAGCGGGTTCCCTGGTCCGATCGGCGGGCAGCTTTGGATCCGGAACTCCCGGCGCTGGCCTGGACGCGCTCACCAGCCGCGAGCGCGAGGTACTCGCCGAACTCACCAAGGGCCGGTCCAACCGGGAGATCGCGCGGGCCTTGAGCGTCTCGGAGAAGACGGTGAAGGCACACGTGAGCTCGGTGCTGGCCAAGCTCGGCGTGCAGGACCGCACCCAGGCCGCCCTCCTCGCGGTCAGGCACCAGCAGGGAGCGTAGGCGCCCTGGATCAGCCGCTGACCAGGTGGGCGTAGACGATGATGTTGTCCAGGTAGTGGCCGGTGGCCTTGTCGAAGGGGCCGCCGCAGGTGATCAGCCGCAGGCTGGGATAACTGGCCTTGCCGTAGATGCTGGCGGTCGGGAAGGCGTCCTTGGAGACCTTCTGCACCCCGTCCACGGCAAAGGTGGCGACCTTCCGGTCGGCCAGCGTGACGTAGACCCTGTCCCTGGCGTGCAGGTCCTTGAGGTAGTAGAACACCGAGATGGTGGTGAGCGAATCCACGTGGCCGAGGATGACCGCCGCGCCGCGCTGGCCGGGCGTCGGGCCGTACCGGTACCAGCCGGTCAGGTTGTGGTCGTCGAGCGGCGGTACCTGCACCGTGCCGTCCGAGTTCAGGCCGACCTCCATCACCGGCGCGTCGACGTAGATGCCCGGGATGCGGATGCTGACCGGAATCGAGCGGGCCAGCGGCTTAGCCTGCGGGTCGTGGGTCAGCCGCGGCGGGACGGTCGTCACCGATGCCGGGGTGTAAGTCGCCCCGGCATCGGCGGGCGTACCGAACAACCCGAACGCGACCACGCCGGCACCGCCCCCGCACAGCACAGCTGCGGCGAGGGCGGTACCGAGGGCCAACCGGCCCAGTGGCTTGCGTCGGTGGCGAGGCTGGTACAACGGTGCCTAGGCGGCCGTCTTGCGCCAGCGGCGGAAGGCGAACAAACCCAGACCGGCCGACAGCAGCGCGACTGCGGCGCCGCCCGCGACCAGCGGACCGCCACCCCCACCGATGCTGCCGCCGCCGCCGGTGTTGGCGCCGCCCGTCGGGGCGGACGCGACCGGTGACGGTGACGTCACTACCGTGACGGCGGGCGTCTGCGTTGGAGTCGGCTTCGGCTTCGGCTTGCACTTAGTCGGAGTCGGCTTCGGCTTCGGCTTGCACTTATGCGTTGGCGCCGCCGTCGGCGTGTAGCTCGGCGTCGGCGACCAGTTGCCGTTGCCTCCGCCTCCGTTGCCGTTGCCCCCGCCTCCGTTGCCGTTGCCGTTGCCTCCGTTATCACTCAAGCTGACGGCGGCGCTAACATGAGCGCCGGACTGAGGTGCCGCTTGCGCGGCTGTGCCGGTCAGCAGCAGCGCTGTCACGCCTATGCCGAAACAGCCCGCCAGCACCCGGATGCGCATACCCATCCCGCTCCTTAGGGTCATATGGGATACCAAACAAGCGAGCATCGTAGCGTCCTTTTGAGGCGCAAGTCACGGATGTTAGTCAGATGTGATCGAATGACTGGATTAAAAAGCACCAAGCATGCACACGGACCACCAAATCGGGCTGCCAGCAGGCAGGATTGCCGAACGACCCGCGCCACGCGCCTACTTACCGTCCATCCGGGTGGGCTTGCCGGGGCGTGGTGGCATAGGTTCGGTCTCGGCGGCCACTCGAGCCGGCGGGTCCATGGCGGCCCGCGCGGAGAAAGGGGGCCTGATGTCCGACGAGGTGCTGCGGCTACGTGGCGTGGAGGTCCGGCGGGACGCGGCGGTCCTGCTGCGCAACGTGGACTGGACGGCGCACGGGGACGAGCGGTGGATCCTGATCGGCCCGAACGGAGCAGGCAAGACAACCCTGCTCCAGGTGGCAGCCACCATGATGTTCGCCACCGAGGGCACGGTCGACGTGCTCGGCGAGCGGCTCGGCGAGGTCGACATCTTCGACCTGAGGCCGAGGATCGGGCTGACCAGCGCGGCGATCGCTGAGCAGGTCCCGCCCGGGGAGAAGGTCATCGACCTGGTGCTCACCGCCTCGTACGCCATCCTCGGCCGCTGGAAAGAGGAATACGACTCCGCCGACGTCACCCGCGCGGTCGAGATGCTCGACGCGCTCGGCTGCGCGCACCTGATCAGGCGCAAGTTTTCCACCCTCTCCGAGGGTGAACGCAAGCGGGTGCAGATCGCCCGGGCCCTGATGCCCGACCCCGAGCTGCTGCTGCTCGACGAGCCCGCCGCCGGGCTCGACCTGGGCGGGCGCGAGGACCTGCTGCGGCGGCTCACCAAGCTGGCCCGCGATCCCAAGGCGCCGATGATGGTGCTGGTCACCCACCATGTCGAAGAGGTACCCGACGGCTTCACCCACGCGATGCTGCTGCGCCGGGGGTCGGTGCTCGCGGCCGGGTCCATCGAGGAGGTCTTCACCGCGCGGAATCTGTCCCGCTGTTTCGGCGTCCAGCTGGAGATCGAGCACCGGCAGTCGCGCTGGACCGCCCGGGCACGCTAAGTAGGGGCGCCAGGGGTCATCGCCCCCGTGGCCAGCACGGTCGCCGCTTGCTGGCTCAACTCGCTCGCGGTCTGTAACGTAGCAAACAAGTCCGGTAACGCCCGGGCAGCCATCTTGTCGGCCGAGGGATCCAAGCAATCGGCCATCTTGAGTGCGGAGGGCGAGCGCCAGGCGGCGGTGCTCAAGGCCTGGGGTGATTCCGAGGCGCTTGTGCTCAGGGCCGAGGCGGACGCCATGGCGCAGGCGGCGCGGGCCCGCGGGCAGGCGGAAGCGATCAGCACCGTGTTCCGGGCCATCCACGAAGGCAACCCGGACCAGCGGCTGCTGGCCTACCAGTACATGCAGATGCTGCCGCAGATCGCCCAGGGCGACGCGAAACAAGGTCTGGATCGTGCCGAGCGAGATCTCCAAGGCGCTGGAGGGCATCGGCGGTTTCTTCAGCGCGGCCAGCACCCGGTTCGCCGAGCCGCCAGGGCTAGCCGGATCCGGGTCGGGGCCAGCCGCGTCGGTGGTGCCGGACGGGGCCCGGTCGTCAGGGCCGGGGCCTGAGCTCAACGCGCCCGTCGGTCTTCACCCGGGTCTGGAAGGATGGCTGACGGGCGGTGGCGGGCCCGTGAACGACGGTGCCGTCGGCGATCACGAAGGTGGATCCGTGCCAGGGGCAGGCGACGCAGGCAGCGCCTCGCTCCACGACGATCCGGCCCTGATGCAAGGGCCCACCGAGATGGGAGCACCGGTCTGACAGCACGCTGACCTCGGGTCCCTGCCGGTACACCAGCAGAGACAGGTAGCCGAGCTGGCGCCGGACCGGGCGCCGGTCGGGCAGTTCGGTCAGCGCGCACAGGTCGTGCCAGCCTAGTCCGGACAGGTGACCGACCTGCTCGGCGTGGCTGGTGCCCGCGCCCAGTCTGAGGGCCAGGTGCCCGCCCAGGTAGGAGCCGATGCTGGCCACGGCGAGCCCGGACGCGGACAGTGCCCGGCCATAGCCGACCCGGCCGCCGGCCCGCGCGGCCAGCGAGCCGAGGAAGAGCGTGGCCGCTCCCGTCTGGCAGACGGCGTGCACCAGGCCGACCCGCTGCTGCTCCCGGTGCAGCGCCGACC
>JBAUAY010001142.1:0-4760 GCA_049676235.1 Streptosporangiaceae bacterium | reverse complement strand
GCGCTGACCGGCGCCGCCGCGGCGGTGACCTCCGCCACGTCGCACCCCCCGTCGGCATCGAGCTAGCCCGGGCATGGCGGCAAGATCGCGCCGGGCCCGGCTCGCGGACGTGCACGAGCTGGCTATGCGCATGCCGCACGTAACGGTCGGGCACGGATCCGGCGGCAACCCGATCTACCAGGTCGGCGGTAAATCGTTCGTGTTCTTCCGCAACCCGCGCCCCGACGCGGTCGATCCCGCCACCGGTGAGCGGTACCCCGACGTGATCGTGTTCTGGGTACCGTCGGAGTCCGACAAGCAGGCGCTGGTCCAAGATGAGGCCTTGCCGTTCTTCACCACCCCGCACTTTGACGGCCACACGTCGGTGCTGGTGCGGGGGAGCCGGATCAGCGAGCTCACCGTGCCGGAACTGGCCGAGGTGATCCAGGACGCCTGGCTCGCCCGAGCCTCGCCCGCCCGAGCCGCCGCCTGGCTCGACGCGCATCCCGAAGGCTAGACGGCGGTCCTCTCACCGGAGGCCTGACCGCCTCGCCCCGTTACCGCCCGGCATCATCGCAGTTCGCCGGACGCCTTGAGGTCGTCAAAGAGCAGCTGGTCGACGGGAGGTACCCGGGGACGGTCCGCGTAGGAGAACCAGGCGAGCTCGTCGATCTCGCTGCTGGCGGCCAGCGTCCCGGCGTAGTCGCCGGCGTAGCAGCTCATCCGCACCACCGCCCCGTCTGACTGATCTGCCTCATAGGTGCCCACGTGCGTCACCGTCTCGGGCAGCAGCGCCACCGTCAGTTCTTCGGCGATCTCGCGCAACAGCGTCTGCAGATCGCTTTCGGCGCCCTCGCGCTTTCCCCCGGGAATGTAGAAGATGTCCTTCCCGCGTGGCCGCGCACACAAGATCCTGCCGCTCTCCAGGCGAACCCATGCCACCGTGTCGATGGACACCATCCTGCCGAGTTCGCCGGCGAGTGCTTCCGGGGCACGCATCCGCCACGCGTCGGTGACGAGCTCGGCCAGGCGCTCGACGTCCACCTCAGCTAGCCGCAGCATCACCAGCGGCCAGCCGTCGTACCCGGGCGTGGTGAAAAAGGTCCCGGGTTCGCCCAGGAGCAGAGCCTGTTTCTCGGCCTCGTCGCCGACGAACAGCACCGCGATGTCGGTCCGGATGAGCCGGGGCTTGCCCGGCCTGCGTTCCGGGTAGGACCAGACGAACCCCTTGCCGCCGACCCGGAAGTCGAAGCCGTCGCTGTCGATCTCCTCGACGCCAGGCAGGGCCAGCGCGATGCCGCGCACGTCGGCGGCGTCAGCCATCGAGAGTCCTTGCCAGGCAGCCGGGCCCCGTCACCTCGCCGTTAGGACTGGGGGAGCCACGGGTACCGCTGAGTGTCCTTGCTCGCATAGTCCGGGTCCAGGTAGATGAAGCAGCGCTGGATCTTCCAGTCGCGGATCTCGAAGACATCGCACCATCGCCCGGCACCCCACTCCGGGACCCCGGCCCGCCAGGGGCCATCATGGTGCTCGCCGTGGCTGGTGCCTTCGCATACCACCACGTCGGCCGAGAACACCCAGTTGAAGTGGGAGTAATGATGGACTATCGAGGTGATCGTGCCGCCGACGTCGGCAAATAGCTGGCCAATGCTCTTCTTACCTGTCGCCAGTCCCCACTTGGGGAAGTAGACCTGCGCATCGTCGGCGAACAGATCCAGGATGCTGCCGCCGGTCGATGTGACACCGCCGTTGTCGAAGGCCTTCAGATACTCGAGCGCCACCGACTTGCGCTGCTCGTCGGTCATCGTCTGAGTGGTCAGTGCCATCGAGCTACCACCGTCCTGGAGAGTGGGAAAAGCCGCCATCGGGCCGGGCCTGCTACCTCAGCACCCTAGCGAAGCGATGGTGCGCGATCCTAGATGCATGAGCATACGGAGTGCGCGATGACCGAGCTGCCGGACTACGCTGACCTGCCACCCGCCCCGCGTGGTGGCCGCTCCGCCTGGGGCCTATTCGGCGCCGGGGACAATCTCGGCCTGGTCAACTTGATGACACCGGAGCGGATCGCCGCGGCCGCCCGGCTGGTCCGGCGGGGACAGATCTTCTGCCTAGACATGCCGATCGGAAGCATCTCCCCGGCGCTGGCGACGTTCCGTGGGCCACCCCGCCATCAGGTGCTGCATCAGCCTGGTACCGCCGGCTTCGACGACGTCTACGACAACTTCTACCCCCAGGCCTCCAGCCAGTGGGACTCGCTGGCCCACGTCGGCTACGCGCCGGACCAGATGTACAACGGCGCCACCGAGCAGGAGGTGCTGGCGGGTACGCGGAACACCATCGAGCACTGGGCCCGGCACGGCCTGGCCGGCCGTGCCGTCCTGCTGGACGTCGAACGGGCAATGCGAGACGCCGGGCGGCCCTACGATCCCGGCGGCAGCTCACCGATCGGCGTCGTCGACCTGGAACTGGCCCGGCGCCAGGCTGGCGTCGAATTCGCGGCCGGTGACATCATCTTGCTGCACACCGGCTTCGCCGCCTGGTACCTCCGGCAGTCCAGGCAGGTGAAGAGCCGGCTGCACGGCAACGTCGCCGCGCCCGGCGTCGAGCACAGCGAGGCGGTCTGTGAAGATCTGTGGAACAGCCACGCGACGGCCATCGCCTCGGACACCTTCGGCGTCGAGGTCTTCCCGGCCGACAGCAGCCCTCAAGCGCACCCGTTCGGGTTCCTGCACAACATGCTCATCGGCCAGCTCGGGATGGCCCTGGGCGAGCTGTGGTGGCTCAGCGACCTGGCCGCCGACTGCGCCGCCGACGGCGTGTACGAGATGTTCGGAGTCAGCACACCGATGAACGCGCCCGGCGGAATCGGCTCGCCCGCCAACGCCGTGGCCATCAAATAATGTCTCATACTGATCGGTGATTGGGGTCCCGCACGTCCCCCAACGAGCGGGTTTTCGCTGTACGATCACCGCCATGAACCCACTGTCCGGCGTTCTCGACGAAGCATGGCGGATGTATAAGGCACACGCCAAGCATCTTCTTGTGATCGCCTTTGTCATCTACCTGGGCGCCGCGGTCATCGCCGCGCTCTTCGCGCTGGCCGGCGGCACCATCGGGGCGCTGCTCGGTGCCCTGGTGGAAATCGTCGCGGCCTTCCTGCTGCAGGCCACGCTGGTCAAGGCCGTGCAGGACGTGCGCGACGGCCGCGCCGACATGTCCATCGGCGAGACCGTGTCCGCGGCCACCCCGTACATCTGGTCCGTCGCCCTGGCCTCCATCCTGGCTGGGATCGCGATCACGATCGGGCTCATTCTGGTCATCGTTCCCGGCCTGTACCTGATAACCATCTGGGCCGTGATCGTGCCGGTCATCGTCATCGAGAGGTCAGGGGTGCTCGCGTCCTTCGGGCGCAGCCATCAGCTCGTGCGCGGCCACGGCTGGCACGTGTTCGCCACGCTGGTCCTGGTGTACGTGATCCTGCTGGTGGTGAAGCTGGTGCTCGGCCTGATCTTCTCGGCGCTGCCGCACGTGCTGGGCAGCGGACTGAGCTCGGTCATCTCAGGCACGCTGATCGCCCCGTTCCTTGCCCTGGTCGTGACGCTGGTCTACTACCGGCTCTCCGGAGAACCGCAGGTACCTCAGCCTCAGGGCGGCGGCGAGGGCTACGGGGGATACCAGCAGACGCCGTTATGAGCCGGCCGGAATGCGCTAGCGCAGCCGAGCGCTTAGTGCCCGATGGCCATCTGGACGAGGCGGACGATGACCAGCACCATGGCGATGGCCAGGTAGCTGCGCAAGATGGTCAGGCCGATCTTGCGGGGGGTGGACATGACCGGCTTGGACAGCATGTTGAGCGGCGGCATCCGCCAGGTTTCCCGGTCACGGCGGTCCACCTCGACCGAGCTGTGCGCCCGGAACGACCGGATCAGGGCCCAGCCGCCGCCGGCTACCGCGGCTGCCACGCAGCCCAGGACGATGGCCAGGATCTGCCGATCGGTGATGCCGGGGTGCAGCACCGAGGCGGTCAGCACGACCGACAGCGCCACCAACACGGTGATCACCGCCGAGGTGAAGATATTGGTGCCGCGGTTATTGACCCAGGGCCCGAGGACCGCGCGATCGTTGCACAGCAGCAGCAGGAACACCGCAGCGGCCGGGAGCAGCACGCCGGCCAGCGCCTGGACGCCCTCGATGATCAGGCCGAGCGGTACGTGAGGGATGAGCACGATGGCCGCGGCCACGGCGATCAGTCCGGCGTAGATCGCGTAGAAGGCCTTGGCCTGGCGGAATCCGCGGTGCAGCGAATGCTTGAGGCCGAGCGTGTCGCCGACCGCGTACGCCGTGGACAGCGAGACCGCGAACGCCCCGATGATGGCCGCGTCGAGCAGGGCCACCGCGAACACCGCGCCCGCGATCCGGCCTGCGTGGGCCGCGATGCCGTGCGCCAGCCCGGCGGCGTCGGTAAAGTTACCCGCGCCCTTCGTCCCGGCGAAGGCGGCGGCGGTCACGCCCATCAGCGCACCCGCGCCGAGCACGACGATCGCGATGCCGATCCACAGGTCGACCTTCTCGTAGCGGATGAATCGCGGGGTGATCCGCTTGTCGACCACGTAGGACTGCTGGAAGAACAGCTGCCAGGGTGCCACCGTGGTGCCGACGATGCCGATGATCAGCAGCATGACGGTGGCCATCTGGCCGGAGCCGCCGGGCAGGCTAGGGGTGGTGAAGCCGTGCGCCATCTGCGCGCCGGACGGGTGGCTGACCAGGTACAGCGGGATGAG
>JBAUAY010001141.1:0-9009 GCA_049676235.1 Streptosporangiaceae bacterium | reverse complement strand
CCTCGTCGTTCATCGCCATCCGGCGGAACGTCTCACGGATGTCGCGGGCCGCGGCGAGCGGGTCCGGATTGCCGTTCGGGCCCTGCGGGTTGACGTAGATGAGGCCCATCTGGACCGCGCCGAACGGATCGGCGAGCTCGCGGTCGCCGCTGTAGCGCTCGTCGCCGAGCCAGGTGGTCTCCGGGCCCCAGTAGACGTCCTCCTCGGACTCCCAGGTGACGACGCGGCCGGCGCCGACGCCGAAGGTCTTGAACCCCAGCGACTCCAGGGCGACGTTGCCGGTGAGGACGATGAGGTCGGCCCACGAGAGCTTCCGGCCGTACTTCTTCTTGACCGGCCATAGCAGCCGGCGGGCCTTGTCCAGGCTGACGTTGTCCGGCCAGCTGTTGAGCGGCGCGAAGCGCTGCTGGCCGGCCCCGGCGCCGCCGCGGCCGTCGCTGATCCGGTAGGTGCCCGCGCTGTGCCACGCCATCCGGATCATCAGCGGGCCGTAGTGGCCGAAGTCGGCCGGCCACCAGTCCTTGGAGTCCGTCAGCACCTCGGCGATGTCGCGCTTTACCGCGGCGAGGTCGAGGGAGTTGAACGCCTCGGCGTAGTTGAAGTCCTCGCCCATGGGGTTCGAGACGGCAGGGTTCTTAGCCAGGACCTTCAGGTTGAGCCGACGCGGCCACCACTCACTGTTGGCGTCACCCGCGGTGGGGTGCACGCGGCCGGGCACGACCGGACATTCCCCGTTCTCGGGGGTCGGGCCTTCAGCGACTACTGGATCATGGTTCTCGGACATGGAAATCCTTCCGGGCTAGGCGGATCGCGGTGCTCAGGAACTGTCGGAGGTGGAACAACCGGGGCACAGGCCCCAGTAGACGACCTCGGCCTCGCCGATCGAGAAGCCGTGGTCGTCGGATGCGGTCAAGCAGGGCGCCTCGCCAACCGCGCAGTCGACGTCAGCGACGACACCGCATGACCGGCACACGATGTGGTGGTGATTGTCCCCGACGCGTCCTTCGAACCGGGCCGGGCCGCCGGCTGGTTCGATGCGGCGTATGAGTCCCGCCGCGGTGAGCGCGTGGAGGGCGTCGTACACGGCTTGAAGGGAGATATGGCCTATCCGATCGCGGACCCCGGAGGCGATCGCCTCGACGCCGAGGTGATCACCGTCCCGGACGGTCAAGAGCAGTGCGACGCGAGCAGCCGTCACCCGCAGGCCGGCACCGCGCAGCTCCTCGGCGGTGGTCGGAGTCCGGGGTACGGTCATGGCGCCAAACCCACCTTCATAAACACGAACTACCCTAGATAACGAATGATTCAACCCTAACGCTACGTCAGGGAATTTGTCCCGTTCAGGCGTGACGCGCCGTCCGGATGATGGTCTTGGGGCACGTCCCTGGTTGCCTACTAGCCGGGCTAGAGCGTGGCGCGGTCCCGGCTTCGTGGGTCGTCGGGGATGAGATGCGGGTCGTAGACGCCGTTGCGAGCGGTTCGTCTCCAAGGCCGCGCGTGGTTCTCGGCGCTGTCGTCGAGGTCGGCGATCGCGATTGATGGTGTCGCGTCCTGGGGGCAGCGTGCGATCCATTCCCCGTCTGGGGAGATCACCCCGGATGGCGCGCTGGCTGCGTCCTGCGTGGTGCCGGCGTAACTGACCCAGTAGCTGTTGCTGGCTGCGTGGGCCTGTGCCTGCAGGGCGAAAGGCCCGTTGTTGTCCGGTGTCCCGGGGCCGTGGGTGGAGAACAGGACGCCGTCGACGTCGAGTCGTTCGTACTCGAGGAACACCTCAGGGAAGGTGGCCTCCATCCCGAGCGCGCAGCCAAGGCGGACTCCGTCGACGTCGAAGATGACCGGTACCGAACCGGGGGTATAGAGGTAGTTGACCTTAGTGCTGGACAGCATGCGCTCGTCATAGCGAGTGGCGATATTGCCTCGGTCGGAGATGACGTAGAGGCTGTTGTGCGGACGGTGGGGCGGAGTCAGGCGATGGACTGAACCCAGCACCGTCCACAGCCGCAGTTCACCGGCAAAGGCCACGGTCGCCGCCAGTTCGTCGCGCAGTACGGCCCAGTCGACGCGCTCCCAGTCCGCCGGGCCGGCTTGCTCAGGGCCGTTAACGGACATGACCTTCTTGTTCGGGCATGTCGTCGCGCCTTCTGGGAAGTGCACGAGCCGCGCGCCTGCCTGGTGCGCGTCGCGCATCAAGCGGCGTATCTGCTGCCCGCTGTCTCGCAGCGCCGCGGCGTCGCGGGGATCTCCGTGGACGGTGACTTGCGCAGCAGCAAGCCGCATGGGCTTGGTTTCCGGCATTGATTCTCCTGGCGGAGCAGCACGGAAATGCCGAAGAGCAGTGGTGTAGGACTCGCCGGTCTTGGCTGCGCGGGCTCGTACCCTGCGCTTGAGATTCCTGTTCGCTGTCATCTGGCCTTCCGCGGTCTCGACCGCCGGTCCCCCAGCGACCTCGACGCCCGAGACAAACGGACCAGGACAGCGACCCGAGACAAAAGCCCCTTTGCCTCCACCGAAGACCGCGCCGGGGACGGTCGAGAGAGGTTCGGCGTGAGCCACGACGCCGCGGGTAACAGTAGCGACCGGCTGTCCTTGCCGCAAGTGACCACTCCGGTGGACCACTCAGAGCGGCCACCATCAGGCCAGAGCCAGGACGATGGCGTGCAAGACCAGCCCCACGCCCGCCCCCACCACCGTGCCGTTGATGCGGATGTACTGCAGATCGCGCCCGAGGAGCAGTTCCAGCTGGCTTGACGTCTCGGCGGCGTCCCACCGCTCGATAGTCCCGGTGACCAGGCCAGCGAGCTCGTCGTGGAACTGATCGGCGAGGGCCCTGACTCCTGAGTCGACCACACGCTCGAGGCCCTCCTGGAGGCGGCGGTCTGACGCGAGGCGCCGTCCGGCCGCTACCAGCGCATCGGCCAGCCGACGGCGTAGTTCAGACTCTGGGTCAGCAGCCTGGATCCGCAGTGCCTGCTTGGCCTTCTGCCACAGCGACGAGGACCAGTCCCGTAGCCCGGCGCTACCCAGGACATCGCGCTTGAGGCGCTCCCCGCGCTCGCGCAGCTCCGGGGATGTCTCGAGGCGGTCGGGGAGTCCGGCAATCCACTCCTCGAACTGATGCCGCGCGGGGTCGTCGGGATCGGCGGCCATCTCCACCAGCCGCTGCCGCAGGCGGGTGTACAGGCGATCGAAGACCCGCCGGTAAACCGTGTCGGGCACCCAGCGGGGTGACTCGGCCTCGAACAGCTCACGAAGCTCCGCGTAATGGCCGGCGAGATAGCGGTCGGCGCCGGACAGGATGACGTTGAACAGCTCGCCGTGGTGGCCTCCCGCGATGATGACCCGCAGCGCCCGGCCAGCCAGTGGCGCCACCTCGACGGCGTCTACCGCCCGGGTCAGTTCGGCGGTGATCACGCGCTGGACATCCTCATCGCGAAGAGTCTCGGCCACCGTGACGACCAGATCCGCGGCGCGACCGGCGAAGCGGGCGGCGTTGCCCTCGTCGGCCAGCCAGGCGGCCAGACGGGGAATGAGGCGGGCCGAGCGGATCCGCTCGGCAAGAACGTCGGCGTTGAGGAAGTTCTCCTGCACGAACTGGCCGAGGGTGGCGGCGAACTGGTCCTTGCGCTCGACGATCAGCGCGGTGTGCGGTATCGGCAGGCCCAGGGGACGGCGGAAGAGGGCCGTCACCGCGAACCAGTCGGCGACGCCTCCGACCATGGAGGCCTCGGCGCCGGCCTGCACGTAGCCGAGAAGGATTCCGTGAGCGCCGGCCGCGGTCACGGCTACGAATAGCACCGTTACCGCCGCGAGGAGAGCGGTGGCCCGTCGGCGCGCGGCGGCCAGGCGGCGCACCCGCACTGCCGCCGACTCGGCCTCGAGCGCGGGTACCGGCGAAGCGGACATCGGTGCGGTAGGTTCCATCGGGCAGCCCCCGGTCAGTCCGCGCGGTGCAGGCGGAAAACGACAATCAGATTCCGCCAACGATATTGACCGGGATCACCATGGAGCTTGTGAAACGCGATCCAGGGCTCGCCAGGGTGACAAGGACTGGCCAGACTGGATGAATGGGCACGCTCATCCGGATTCCGCTGCGGGTGCTGCTGCCGTGCCTGGCCGTGAGCCTGGTGTCGTTCGGGGCAGTCGCGGCCGGCCTGGCCGGTGTATCGGGGACCGGCGGTTACCTGATGCGGCAAGCGGACAAGAGCCTTCTGGCGTGCGCGAGGAGCATGCTGAGCCACGGCTTCGTGGCCCCGCCCAACTCCGGACCGGTCGCCAGCCAAGCCCCGCCCGGGCCCTGCGACATGGAGTTGCTGAGCGCGACCGGGCAGGTGCTGACCCTGGCCGCCCCTGGCATTGCTTATGGCCCGGCTATCCCCGCCGGCGGCTCGTGGCTCGCGGCGCACCTGGCGCGACCTGTCACCGTGCCGGGTACTGGATCCAGCGGGCGCTGGCGCGTGGTCATCGAGGCCGTTCATTACCAGCCGCAGCGCATCTTGTACGTGTACGGACCTGACGACGTGAAGTACCTAGTCAGCGTCCGGCCGGGACACGGTTCCGGCGGCATGCTCGCCGTCATGACGGGACTTGCCGGTACCGTCCCGATTACCGGACGGCGCGCGGCAGACTATGCTGCCGCGGCGGGCGCCGTGCTCGTGCTGCTAGCCGGCGCGGTGCTCGCCCTGACGCAGACCATTTTGCGGCCGCTTCGCCAGGCTGCCGAGCTCGCGGAAAGCGCCGGACAAGCCGCGGCCGGGAGGCTCCCGCGGGTGCCGCGCCGCGGCGTGGGGGCGGGCGAAGACAGGAGCCGCTGGCCGTTCGGCATGATGTTCATGAGGATGTCGGAGCAGCTACGTGCGAGCCGCGCGGCTGAGGCCGGGGCGCGCCGGTCGGCGGATCAGATGTCAGAGCACCTGGGTGAGACGGCCCTGGAACTGCTGAGGTCGGTCAACGTCGTCCGCGGGTTCGCGGAATCCTACCGGCAGCAGCCGAAACCGCCGGCGGCCCGCCTTGACCGGATGCTGCGCCGGGTCTCCGATGAGGCCGCGCAGATGGAAACGCTCATCGAAGGACTTCGCGACAGCAGGAGCATCTCGCCGCCACCGTGAGCACGAATCGCTGCCTCCCCGTGTCTCGGCTCGCAGCGGCTGGAGCCATTTGCTGTCAAACTAGGACTGGCATGATGGCTGCCGGGAGGAGGGGATGGTGGCCGAAGATTCCCCTGCGCAGCCAGGTGGTTTGCTGACCGGGCTGGTTCCTGGTTCCCGAGTGGCTGGATACCTGCTCGAAAGGCTAGTCGGCGTCGGCGGGACGGCGGCAGTCTTCCGCGCGCGCGATGAGCGGCTGGGCCGGGTGGTGGCGCTGAAGCTGCTGACAGGGGATGAGCAGGTCCGGCAACGGTTTGCGCGGGAGGCGCGGGCGGTCGCAGCGGTGGACCATCCGCACATCATCCCCGTTTACGAGGCCGGCGAGGCCGGCGGCGTGCTGTTCATCGCGATGCGTTTCGTGGCCGGCGATGACCTGCGGGTAGTGGTAGGCCGCGAGGGCAGTCTGCGGCCGCGGCGGGCGGTCGCGTTCATTTCCCCGGTAGCGTCGGCGCTAGATGCCGCGCATGATGTCGGGTTGGTACACCGTGATGTCAAGCCCGCGAACATGCTGGTGGACGTGGGTCCTGGCCGACCGGAGCATGTGTACCTGTCGGATTTCGGGCTGGCCAGGGGCATTTTGTCGCTGGGCGGGCCGACTATGGCCGGGCAGTTCCTCGGCACACCTGATTACGCGGCGCCGGAGCAGATCAGCGGCCGGTCCGTCGACGGTCGCGCGGATCAGTACGCTCTTGCGTGCGTGGCGTACACGCTGCTAAGTGGCTCGCTGCTGTTCGAGCGCGAAGAGCCGATGGCGGTGCTTTATGCGCATCTGTTCGCGCCACCGCCGCGGGTGACCTCGATGCGACCGGACCTGCCGACCGCCGTGGACCAGGTGCTGGCCAGGGCACTGTCAAAGGCGCCCGAAGACCGGTACGGCAGTTGCGGCGCCTTCGCCGACGCGCTGCGGGAGGCGCTCGGGGTGGAGCCCTACGATTCCTCCGGGTCGGCCCGTCCACCGGCCCAGGCGTGGGTTGTCCCGCCTATCGGACCAGGGTCCCAGCGCACCTTGACCGCGGTATCGGCCGGTGACGGCGTGCGGGGCACGGCCTCGCCTGACGGCCAGGCGCCCGCCCTGCCGCTCGCGTCGCGAGCGGCCGGGACAGTACCGCTGACGGTTCCGCCCGACTCACCCGCCGCGCAGCATCTGGCCGGAACATCCCCATCGACGCTACCTGGCCCGCTGCGTCCGCCGACGACGGCAGAAACCTGGACCGCGGTGGTGGCCGCGGATCGTGCCTATTACGACAGCGTGCGGGCGGTGAGCGATCAGGACGCCGCGTCGATCAGCTTTCCAGCCCAGGTCCCCGAACGGCGGTTCCGGCTCTCCGGGACCGAGGTCCGCATCGGGCGGCGCAGTGTGTCCCGCCGCATTGAGCCGGAGATCGACCTGACTGGCCCGCCCACCGATCCCGGGGTGTCGCGGCTGCACGCCGTGCTGGTCGCCGGGCCAGACCAAAGCTGGTCCGTGGTCGATCCTGGCGCGCCGAACGGCATCATGGTCAACGGTAAGGACGTCCCACCGGGCGAAACGGTGCCGTTGCGGGACGGCGACCGCATCCACCTGGGCGCGTGGACCGTGATCACCATCAGCCGCGGCTAACCTGGCCGAGTGCGTTCGTCCCTGCCGAGGATGACTCTGGTCGCAATGACCCATGGGTGCGGCTCAGCCGGAACTGCCGGATCGGTGTACGGGCACCACCGTGATGTTCGGCAGGTTCAGGTGCGGGTTGAGGTTCGCGATGGCCGGGTCGTTCCAGCGGGTGATCGTCCCGTCGTACATGCCGGCGAGCACCTGGCCGTTCAGTTCGACGTGACTGCCCTGGCTCAGCCCGGGCAGGTTGTAGATCACCAACTGCGCGGAGACGGCCAACGGGATGTTGAGCAGCGACGGAGCCTTCACCAGGTCACCACTGGACAGGTAGGCGTCAGACGCGCCGGTGTCGGCCTTGCGGTCCATCGCGGACGCGATCCCGAGGCCGGACCCACCGCCATTGACACTCACGGTCACGCCGGGCACCTGCTGGCGGTAGGTCATCGCCCAGATCTTCATCAGCGGCATCAGCAGTGTGCTGCCCATTTCGACAATCGTGCCGGCCGGGCTACCGGCCGTCCCCGACGCCGGTCGCGCACCCGCACCGCGCGCGCCCGGCGTGGCGCTGGTGCCGCACGCCGTGACCACCGCGAGAAGCAAGACGGCCAGTACTACAGTCCGCACCCGACATTTCCCTGGCACCGCCAGCGGCTCCTCATGTGGTGAAGACCTCGCCCGAGGTTCCTAAATCTTCACCGGGATTCGCAGTGCCCAGCGACGGCGCAAGGTGATGTTCACCTGCGCGACATAAGACGTTCAGCTAGCGCCCGAGCCGTCCACCGAGAGATCAGGCTGCGCCTCGTCGTCAGAAGAGTTGTGAGGTTGCATCGGCGAGAGAGGAGCATGTCAATGTCGAGCCCGGTGGTTCATTTCGAGATCAGGTCATCAGACCCGGACGCGACGCGGTCGTTCTTCGGGAAGCTGTTCGGCTGGGCGTTCCCTGAGGGGGGGATTCCCGGCTACAGCTACGTAGATACCGGAGTCGAGGGCGCGATACCCGGTGGCATCAGTCCGCTTCAGGACGGCGCGCCCCTGGTCACGTTTTTCGTCGGGGTTCAGGATGTCGCCGCTACCCTGGACGCCGCAGTGGCGCAGGGCGGAAGGGTCATCCAGCCAGCCACATCGGTGCCGGGGACCACCTTCGGGTTGCTAGCCGACCCGCAGGGGCAAGTGGTTGGATTGGCCTCGGCAGACAGCTGAGGCATCCGGCGGCAGGCCCGTGCCGGGCGGGACGCTGACAGGGGAGGCTCCGATGCCCGATTCTGCTGACATTGCCCTGCTCGCGCGGGCGGTCGCTGGAGACGACGCGGCGTTCGCGGAGCTAGTGGAGCCGCGCCAGGGGTCGGTGTTCCGGCACTGCTACCGGATGCTTGGCTCGGGCACGGACGCCGAGGACGCGACCCAGGACACGCTGGAGCGCGCGTGGCGCAAGCTGGCGACCTATGACGGTTCGGGGCCGTTCGGCGCCTGGCTCCAGCGCATCGCGACCAACGTCTGCCTCGACGGCCTGCGGGCCAGGCGGGTCCGGATCGGCCCGGTGGGCTACGGGCCTCCCGCTGCCCCCGGGGCCATCCTCGGGCCGCCCGACCCGGAGCTGGCCTGGGTTGAGCCGGTTAGCGACTCGGACCTGCGCGTATCGCAGGACCCGCAAGATGAGGTAGTCCGCCGTGAGGAGATCAGCCTGGCCTTCGTGGCCGCACTGCAGCTCCTAGCGCCGCGTCAGCGCGCCGCGCTGCTGCTGCACGACGTACTGGGCTTCACCCACGCGGAGGTCGCCGAGGTGCTCCAGGTCAGCACCACAGCGGTCAACAGCCTGCTGTCGCGGGCCCGCGAGTCTGTCCGGGCACGTGCTGGCCTTCCGCAGCCCGACATTACCGAACCCCGAGTGCAGCAACTCCTGGAGCGTTATGTCCAGGCCTGGCAGCTCGCGGACATCGACGGATTCGTCCGGCTCGTCGCCGAAGACGTCCGCTTCATCATGCCCCCGCTCACCGCGTGGTTCGACGGCCGGGAGGCGGTGGCGGCGTTCGTCGGGAACGCCATCTTCGCGCCCGCCCGCCCGCACGCGATGCACCTGAGGGCCGGCACCTGCAACGGGCAGCCTGCCTTCGCCATCTATGAGCCAGATGGCGAAGACCACCTGGTCGTTAGCGGGCTCCAGATCCTCCAGCTCGGCGAGGTGCGAGGCCAGTTGCTCATCACCACGCTGGTGTCCTACCGCGACCCCGCCCTCGCGATCCGCTGCGGATTTGCCACCTAGCGCCGCGCGGTGAC
>JBAUAY010001140.1:0-12576 GCA_049676235.1 Streptosporangiaceae bacterium | reverse complement strand
CAACCTTGCCGAACACCGCGTCGGGGTGCCGTTCCGAGGCCTTCTCGAAGACCGGCCCGAACATCCGGCACGGCCCGCACCACGCGGCCCAGAAGTCGACCAGGACCAGGCCGCCGTCGGTCACCGTCGAATTGAAGTTCTCGGCCGTCAGCTCGACCGTCGCCATCATCTACCTCCTCGCGTCTTGATACCCGTAGGGGTATAGGGTATTGACAACCGCGACCCGGTAGAAACGCCGGAAAAGACCCTTTGTCCCGAACGAACCGTGGTGCGTGTTGGTCCTTATCTGGAACAAATCGTGATGCGCACTATTCCGCGGCCCGCCAGGCTGCGCCGGGCGCGCGCGGGCATATAAAGGAGAGAACGCAAGGAGACGCCCATGGGCAGTGCGGCCCCGAGGACCGCGGTGACGAACGTCCGCGTGTTCGACGGCAGGCAGTTGCAGCCCCCGGCCACGGTGGTCATCGAGGCCGGCCGGATCAGCGCCGCCCAGAAAGGCTCCCAAAGCCATGGTGACGTCAAGGTCATCGACGGCGAGGGCGGCGTGCTGCTGCCCGGGCTCATCGACGCCCACGTCCACCTGCGGGACCGGCGCACGCTCGAGCAGCTGGCCTCCTTCGGCGTGACCACCGCCCTGGACATGGCGTGCGCGCCGCCCGAGCTGGTGAACTCGTTGCGCGGCGTCCGCGGGCTGACCGACATCCGCAGCGCGGGCACGCCCGCCATCGCGCCGGGCAGCCCGCACTCGCACATTCCCGTCGTCGGCCCGCGCGGCCTGATCACCGGGGCTGATCAGGCCCGGCAGTTCGTGGCCGACCGGGTGGCGGAAGGCTCGGACTACATCAAGATCATCGTCGGCAACCCGGCCCCCAGCCACGACCAGGCCACGCTGGACGCGCTGGTGGCCGCGGCCCGCGAGTACGGCAGGCTCAGCGTGGCGCACGCCTCGTCGCGTGCGGCGGTAGAAATGGCGCAGCGGGCGGGAGTCAGCGTCCTCACCCACGTGCCGCTGGACCAGGCGCTCGACGGGGCCGCCGCGGCCGACGCGGTGGCCGCCGGTCGCGTCCTGATCCCGACGCTGGCCATGATGGAAGGCATCGTGCGGCAGTCGTCCCCGCCGGGACGCGACTACGCGGCGGCCCGGGCCAGCGTCGCCGTCATGTACCAGGCCGGAGTGCCGATCCTGGCCGGAACCGACGCCAACGACGAAGCCGGCGGTCCGGCGGTGATCAGCCACGGCAGCAGCCTGCATCACGAGCTGGATCTGCTCGTCGAGGCCGGGCTGACCACCGTGGACGCGCTACGCGCCGCCACCTCGCGGCCCGCCCGCTATTTCGGGCTGCCCGACCGCGGCGTGGTCGAACCCGGACGCCGGGCGGACCTCGTGCTGATCGACGGGGACCCGCTGCGAGACATCACGGCCACCCGGTCGATCCGTCGCATCTGGTGCGGCGGAGCCGAGGTCAAACCGAGCTGACCCTACGGAGGACCCGATGAGCCTGCACAGCCTGCTGTCGGTCACGATCGGCGTGCCGAACGTCGAGGAGACCGCCGCCTACTACGCCGAGTTCGGCCTGACCCCGGGCGCCGACGGCTGGTTCAGCACCACCGACGCCGGGCGGCAACTGCGGATCCTGCCCGCCCCCACCCGACGGCTGCTCGCGCTCCGCGTCGGCGCCGACGACGCCGACGACCTGGCCCGCGCCGCGGCCAGCCCGGCCAGGCTGGCCGTGCCGCGGGACCTGACCGGGACTCACCTGGAAGCGACCGAACCGGTCACCGGCGTGCGCGTCAGCCTGGACGTCGCCCCGCGAACCGAGCAGAAGCCGGTGCCGTCCACGGCATATAACGGCCCGGGCCGGCTCGACCGGCCGGACTGCCGGGCGCCCGGGTTCCTCCGGGCGGACCGGGTACGCCCGCGCAAGCTCGGTCACACCGTGCTCGGCAGCACCGACTACGGCGCGACGACGGCCTTCTTCACCGACGGGCTCGGGTTCAAGGTCAGCGACCGCATCAAAGGCGTGGGCGCGTTCATGCGCTGCTCGAACGACCACCACAACGTGCTGGTCCTGGCCGCGCCGGTGAGCTTCCTGCACCACACGTCCTGGCAGGTCGACGACGTCGACGACGTCGGCCGCGGCGCCTTCGCGATGCTCGAGGGCAGGCCAGAACGGCACGTCTGGGGCCTCGGGCGGCACTACGCGGGATCGAACTTCTTCTGGTACCTCAAGGACCCGGCGGGCAACTTCTCCGAGTACTACAGCGACATGGACTGTATCGTCGATGACCAGCTGTGGACGCCCGAGGACCTCGAAGGCGCCCGCGGCCTGTTCGCCTGGGGACCGCCGCCGCCGCCCTCATTCCTGCACCCCGAGGATCTCGCGGCCATGATGACCGGAGCCCACTCAGCGCGCTGACCCTCAGTCGGGGTTCTCCGAAGGGACGAGGAGGACCGGGCAGGGAGCGTGGTGGGAGACCCTGCTGGCCACCGAGCCCAGCAGCAGCGAACGGAAGCCGCCGGTGCCGCGGTTGCCAAGCACGATCATGTCGGCGTCCCGGCCCGCGTTGATGAGTGCTTCGGCCGGGAAGCCGTGAACCGCCGTGACGGTGACCGCCTCCGGACGCGGTTCGCCGATTTCGGCCAGCGCTTTGTCGGTTTCCGCCTGGGCCGCCTCGCGGGCGTGTTCGGCCTGGACCTGGTCTCCTGCGTTGTTGACGGGTCCGCCGCCGAAGCCCACCACGGCCTGGTGCACGGTAAGCACGGTGAGCGGCGCGTGATGAGCCACCGCTTCCTTCATGGCCCGGATCAGGGCCTGGTGAGAATGACCGGAACCGTCAATTCCGACGATGATGCCCGGCATTTCAATCCTCCTTTGCCGATAGCTCTGCCCGCCGCCTTCAGGGTCGACCTTACGCCAGCTTCCGCGCCGGTAAAAAGGGTCGTATGGGCGGTTACATCCGTGCGAAGACGGCGGCGATGCCCCTGGCCGCCACCGATGCACATCGTGACGAGTGCATACGTCCCGCCGGTCGCCCGCGTGCCGTGCGGCCTAATCCTCATCGGCCAGGATCACGGCTGCCGCCGCGTCGTTGACACCGGAGACATTGCTCGTGGTAACGGCTGGCTAAGTTCGTGACGCTAGGTCACGCCGCGTTAGCAGGCATCCGCTCTTGGTCCCCGGTATCAGGGGCTAAAGACCCTTGGATGGCGGGTCGTTAGACCGCTGTCGCCCGCGGTTATCACGCGTAGTCTCGGCCGCGAGACATGGGCCGGTCGCCCGGCCGGGCTCTGGCCGAATCTGACTCAGGCGGTGAGAACCATGACCGAGACAACCCTGACCGCGCAGGCTGACTACCTCATCGGAGTGGCGGCTCGCGCGCCGTCGCTGCATAATACGCAGCCGTGGCGATTCGAGGTCAGCGAGCACGCGATCGAGTTGCATGCCGACGCCAGCCGCCAGCTCCTGGTGGATCCGGACGGCCGGGAAATGCTCATCAGCTGCGGTGCGGCGCTCTACGGGCTTCGGCTGGCGGTGCGCTCGCTGGGCCGCCTGCCCGAGGTCGAACTGCTCCCCGGGCCCGTCGTCCCCGCCACGCGGCGGCCGCTCGCCCGGGTGCGGCTGGGACCGGCGGCACCGATGACGGCAGATGAACGGAAGATGCTCATGGCGGTGCCGCACCGGCACACGCACCGCGGCCCGTTCGAGCCCGGCCCGCTGCCCGAGGGGCTGTTCACACGCTTGCAGGACGACGCCCGGGCCGAGGGCGCGACGCTGATCACGGTCGATTCCGAACCCGCCCACAAGAAGCTGGTGGCGATCGTCGGAGCATCGAGCCGAAGGCAGGACCTCGATCCCGGGTCACGGGCCGAGACGCGGCGGTGGAGCCGCGACGCCAGCAGTCAGGCCAGGGACGGCGTGCCCGCTCATGCCTTCCCCGCCGGGCCTAGCCGTAAGGCCGGACGGCTGCCCCAGCGCGACTTCGACCTTGGCCGCGGCCTCGGCCTGCTGACCGCCGGCGTCCCAGCCGCGCCAGTGACGGCGGCGCTGTTCACCCTGGGTGATGGTGAGAGGGACTGGCTGAACGCCGGCCAGGCGCTGGACCGGTTGCTGCTGCGCGCGGCCACCCAGTGGGTCTTCGCCTGCCTGAATACCCAGCCGCTCGAGGCGGTCGTGACCCGGACGCTGGTCAAGAACTGCCTGGCGCAGCCAGGATCGCCGCAGATGCTGCTGGCGCTCGGCGTGAGCCGGACAACTCACGCCACCGCGCGCCGGGCCGCAGCGGACCTAACCGGGCCCTGACGCATCTCATCGGCCTGCGACGTTGGTCGTCGCGGTCTGCACCAGCGGCCAGCCCTATAACAGGGTCATCCGGGCTGCTCGCCAGGGACCTTGGTCCTTACTATGGCTCGGCCGGACTGCCTACAGTTAAGGTGACATACAGCCCCGTCTGCGTAGATTTTCGGGACTGCCCGCGCGAACACCAGGGGTTACGGTGACCAATCCGGTGAGCGGTTCCACGTCCAGCGACGAGGCCAGGAAGCCGATCGCCGTCTTTCTCCTCGACGACCACGAGATCGTCCGCCGGGGCGTCCGTGACCTGCTGGAGGCCGAGCCCGACATCCAGGTGGTCGGCGAGGCCGGCACCGCGTCCGCGGCGCTGGCCCGCATTCCCGCGCTCAAGCCGGATGTGGCCGTCCTCGATGTGCGGCTGCCGGACGGCGACGGGGTGTCGGTGTGCCGGGAGATCCGCTCCAAGATGCCCGAGGTGGCCTGCCTGATGCTGACCTCGTTCGGCGACGACGAGGCGCTGTTCGACGCGATCATGGCGGGAGCGGCCGGATACGTGCTGAAGCAGATCCGCGGCACCGACCTGGTCGGCGCGGTGCGGACAGTGGCCTCCGGCCAGTCGATGCTGGACCCACGGGCGGCGAGCCAGCTGATGGCCAGGCTGCGGGATCAGTCGGTCAAGCACGACCCGCTGGCCGGCCTGTCCGCGCAGGAGCGCAGGATCCTGGAGCTGATCGGGGAGGGGCTGACCAACCGGCAAATCGGCGAGCGGATGTTCCTGGCCGAGAAGACCGTGAAAAACTACGTGTCCGCGCTGTTCGCCAAGCTGGGCATGGAGCGCCGTACCCAGGCCGCGGCCTACGCGGTCCGCGTCTTCGATGACCAGCATGACGCCCGCGGTGGCGTACCTCACCACGGTCCTGGCGACTAAGGACCTTCTCCTCTGCCCGGCCCGATCACCCTCGGCTTTCGGGTCTAGGATCCGATGGCGGTCTGCGTTGTTCAACGTCCGCCTGGCCCGCTGGCCGCGATGCCCTGAAGTGACCTCGACCGGCAGCCCAGGTGATCAGCCGTAGGGCACGCACCATTCCAGCCTGGTCCCCGGCCTGGCCGCGCCCGGGTCGGCCGGGCCGATCCGCAGCTCGCCGCCCAGCTTCTCAGCCCGCCTCTCCAGGTTGCGCAGTCCGCTGCGCCTGCCCTCGGCCGGGATGCCGGTTCCGTTGTCCGTGACCCGCACGGCCAGCATCCCGCCGCGATCCACTTCCACGGTCACGTCGACCTGGCTGGCGTCGGCGTGCCTGGCCGCGTTGGACAGCGCCTCGCGCAGCGCGGCCAGCACCTCTTCGGCCAGTTCCGGGCCGACCTGCGCGCCCAGGCCGACACCCAGCCGCAGCGACGGGTCGAAGCCGAGCATGTCGGTCATCTCCTCGACCAGGGAGACGATGTCTCCGCGCAGGTCCGGGCCGCCCGGTGTTTCGGGGGTCTGCAGTGCGAAGATGGTGGCGCGGATGTCCTTGATAGTCTCGTCCATCGCGTCGACCGCGTTGTTGACGCGTGTGGCCACCTCCGGCCTGGTGATCATCGACATGGTGCTCTCCAGCGACATGCCGGTGGCGTACAGCCGCTGGATGACCAGGTCGTGCAGGTCGCGGCCGATCCGTTCCCTGTCCTCGGCCAGCGACAGCCGTTCGGCGTCCGCCCGGCTAGCCGCGAGCTCGAGCGCGATGCCCGCCTGGGCGGCGAACGAGGCCGCGACGCCGGCCTGGGCCGGTGGGAACGGTGCGGCGCCGTGGCGGCGCCCGACGGTGAGCACGCCGCGGACGTTACCCGGCGCGCCGAGCGGGAACACCACCGCGGGCCCGATCTGGCTCATCGCGCCGCGGGCGCCCTGCGAGGCGCGCTCATCGGCGGCGAAGTCGGCCGACGTCAACGGTTCGCCCGACGCGAGCACCTGGCCAGACAGGGACTGGCCGGTCGGCAGCACCAGGCCGCGGGTGGGAACGGCGCCGTCGCCCTCGGCGTACGTAATCGTCAGGCGGCGTCCTTCCTCGTCGGGAAGGGCGAGCACGGCGAGGTCGGCGCCGGAAAGCTCGAGCGCCTGCCGGGTGACGTAGGCCAGCACCTCGCCGGGCTCGGAGCCGGACAGCAGCCGGGTGGTGACCTCGGCGCTGGCCTGGATCCAGCGCTGCTGGCGGCGGGCCGCCTCGTACAGCCGGGCGTTCTCGACGGCCACACCGGCCGCGGCGCCCAAGGCGACCAGGACGGCCTCGTCGTCCTCGGTGAATTCGCCGCCGTCGCGTTTGTTGGTCAGGTACAGGTTACCGAACACCTCGTCGCGAACCCGGACCGGGACGCCGAGGAAACTGTGCATCGGCGGATGCCCGTCAGGAAGGCCGGAAGATGCCTGGTGCGCGGCGATATCGGCCAGGCGCAGCGGTCGGGGGTCATCGATCAGCAGGCCGAGCAGGCCGCGTCCCTCGGGCCAATGGTGGATCCGGCCGATCTCGTCCTGGCTCAGGCCGACCGGGATGAATTCGGCCAGCCTCCCATCGTCACCGATGACGCCCAGTGCGCCGTAGGTCGCGTCCACCAGCCCGACGGCGGCTTCGACGATCCGCCGGAGCGTGGACTCCAGGTCCAGGCTGGAGCCGATGGCGACGACCGCCTGGAGCAGCCCGCGCATCCGGTCCCTGGTCGCCAGTACGGCCTGCAGCCGGGCTTGCAGCTCGGCTAGGAGCTCGTCAAGCTGCAGCGGCGGAAGCACCTCCGGCCGGCTCCCGGCACCAGGTTCCACCAGCAGTTCCTTCCCGACGACGATGCATCGTAAGAGTAGCTGTACGGTCGCTTAGCATGCCAGGGACCAGGCTGGTTACCGAGCAGTTCGTAGGCGGGATTGATCATCGCGGGACGGTCGGCCAGAGTCCAGGGTGTGGGACCTTTGGCCTCAGCTGAGGTGAGTTACGTCTCTTCCGGGGCGCGCGCGGGTCGGCGAGGGTGGGGCTGTGCACGCATACGTGAGGGACATCATGACCACCAGCGTGGTGACAGTGCGAGCCGGTACTTCGTACCGCGAGATGACCGCCATGTTCCGCCAGCACCGGGTCAGCGGGTTCCCCGTCGTCGACGACGACCGGAAGGTGACCGGCGTCGTGTCCGAGACAGACCTGTTGGCCGTGGCGGCGGCCGATCCGGACGCCGGCGCTCATCCGGCGCCGTGGCGGCCGCACCACAAGCAGCTCACGGTCGACGAGGCCACCGCGGGCGCCTTGATGACCCATCCGGCGGTGACGGTAGGCCCGGACGAACTCGCCAGAACCGCCGCCCGCCTGATGAGCTCGCTCAAGCTTCAACGCCTCCCGGTCGTCGACCGCGACGGGCACTTGGTCGGCATCATCAGCCGGTCCGACGTGCTGAGCGTCTTCGGCCGGACCGACGAGGAGATCCGCCGGGAGGTCACCCAGGACGTGATCGCGGACGGGTTCTTCACCGACCCGGCTCGGTTCACGGTGACCGTGTGCGACGGGATCGTCACGCTTGAAGGCACCCCCGGCAGCGCCGTACTCGGCTCCAGCATCGTTGGCCAGGTCCGGCAGCTTGAGGGCGTGGTTGCCGTCCGCGACCGCTTCACCTACCCGGGATCCGGCCGGTCTTCGTTACGGCCCGGGGTCGGGACGTCGGTTCCGGGATATACGGCCGGAACGCCCTTGCCGCCCCGGATGGCACGCGATCATGATGGCAGTGGGCGAACGACGTGCCCAGGACAGCCCGGCGCATCCAGCTTCGCCAAGGAGGACGAGCAATGGCAGCTAAGCCCATCGTGGCCGGTACGGACGGTTCTGAGGAATCATTGCGGGCGGTCGACTGGGCCGCCAGGGAGGCGACGCTCCGCGGTGCCCCGCTGCGGATCGTGTCTGCCGCGACGCTACTGCCCCGGATGACCCCGGCCGCACGCTCGGCCGAATACGACGACGTGACCGACGTCCTCGTTAAAGACCGTGACCGGGCTCTGGCTGCGGCGGCAGAGCGGGCCGCCAAGATGGCCCCCGGCCTGCTGATAGACGCCGACCAGCTGGCCGGGGCGCCCGCCGAGGCCGTCACCGAGAGCGGGGCAGGCGCGCTGATGCTGGTCGTTGGCTCCCGCGGTCGCGGTGCCTTCACGGCGATGCTGCTCGGCTCGGTCAGCCGGTACGTCGCCAGCCACGCATCCTGCCCGGTCGTGGTCGTGCGCGACGCGACCACGGCCACCCACCGGCAGGTCGGCATCGGCATCGGTGACCTGGACCACTGCTCCGACTCGCTCACCTTCGCGTTCGAGGAGGCGAGCCTGCGCAAGGCCAGCCTGCTGGCCATCCACGCCTGGCACGCGCCGGAAACCGACATCTCCCGGGCCGGAGATGAGTTCACCGCAGCCGACCCCCACTCCTTCGAAGCGGAGGCGGCCCGGCAGCTCGAGGGACTGCTGAACGACTGGCGGGAGAAGTACCCGGACGTGGCGGTCAGCCACGATGTCGCGCACGGTCATCCAGGCCGGGCGCTGGTCGGCCTGTCCGCCCGCGCCGACCTGGTGGTCATCGGCAAGCACGCCCATCCCACCGAGCGGCAAGGCCCCGGCTCGGTCAGGCACGCCCTCCTGAACCACGCGCACGGTCCGGTCGCCATCGTCCCCTCCTGACCGGCCGCTGGCTGGTCCTCGCCGGAAGGTCGCGTCCTCAAGGACCAATCTGGTTGCCACCCGGCCTCGATACCAGAGCAGAAGGTCCGGCGTCCTACCCTGGACGTGAGTACCAAGGGGTCATCGTCCCGCTTTCGCTTGCGGAGACCAACGGTCCAGCAACAGGCCTAAGGACTCTGCCCGGCCCGGCCCGAGTGCGGCAGGCTGACCCGCAGGAGGTGACCCGTGATGCGCAGCCGTGAAGACCGCAAACCGGGAAGGCGCCTGGCCCGGCTGGCCCGGTGGCTCGGCTTCGACCGCAACCCGCTGCGCCGGGGAACGGACCGGATCGAGGCGGCCCTCCGGCTGGTCCTGATCATCATGCTGGTGGCGGCGGTACCCGCCGCCGCTGTCATCGCAGGCCAGCGGGCCGATCGCTCGGCCCTGAACTGGGCTCACGCCCAGCAGGCAGCAGATCACCGAGTCAACGCGGTCCTGCTCCAGCAGGCCCCGCCGACCGGGAGCCCGGACCCGTACACCTCCGTGCAGACCGCGTGGGCGTGGGCCCGCTGGCAGCCGCCGGGCCTGCCGCCCCGGACCGGTGACGTTCTCGCCACGGCGGGAGCGCCTAAGGGAAGCACCGTGTGGACGTGGATCAACGCCTCAGGCGCGATCACCGATCCCCCGCTCGATCACCGCGATATCAGCGGTGACGTCTCCATCGCCGTCATCGCGACCTGCCTTATATCGGGGCTCGTGTTGCTGGCGGCCAGCACGCTCGTGCGCCGGCTGCTGGACCATCGGCGGCTGAGCGCCTGGGATGCCGAGTGGCGCGCAAGCGGCCCGCTGTGGAGCGGCCACCACCACTGAGGCCTATCCCCGGCGGCGCGGTCCTAAGGTGACCTGCCTGGTGCCTGGTTTCCCTCGCCAGGCCCGCACCGACCAGCGGGAAAGTGCCGACAGGATCGATCCGGCGCTCGCGGCCGAGGCGACCGAGAGCACGGATGCGGCGGAGAAGACGGAGCCGATCGACAAGATCGAACCGGCCGAGCCGACCGACAAGATGGACCCGGCCGAGCCGACCGACAAGATGGACCCGCTCGAGCCGATCGACAAGATCGACCCGCTCGAGCCGATGCTCAGGATGGACCCGTCCTTGTTTCGCATGGAGTCATTCTCGCAGGGACTAAGCTAGCCCGGGCCACGGTCAGGGCGGCCTGATTGTGACAGGCCTGACTGGGCGCCGGGTCCCAGTGCTGATGGCTCCGGTGACCGGATCCTCCCTGTGCGGTTGATCAGGGTTATGCGGTGGATCGGGGAGCCTGCAGGGTACCGGATCGACCACACAGTCCCGATCCACCGCGGTAACCGGGGAATCCTTCAGGTGGGCCGCCGTTTACACGGAGCTCATGGGGTCTGTGATGCCAGACGGACTGGAGTTACCCTGGCTACGAAACCGGCATCCTAGGCTCCCTGTCAGGTGGTCAGCGTGAGCTTGCCGCCGGGCTGGACGCCGTTATCAGCCTGACCCTGGTCGACTGCAGGCGCTTCGCGACCACGTGCGCGAGCCGCCGGGTGACCTCGTAGCCGAGCACGGGATCGGAGGCGCAGCGGGCCCGTAGCATTCGCCCATCGAATTCGAAGGCCTCGACGGGGCTCGCGGCCACGGCTCCGAAGGCCCATCTATAGGGCGGGAACAGCCACGACCAGCCGAGCAACTCGCCCATGCCGATGGTGTCGATCTTCATCCGGCCCTGCCCGGGCACGTCCAGATCCAGCACCACGTAGCCGGACTGGAGCAGCCAGAAGCGGGTGGCGTTGCCACCGTCTTCGAAGAGCCGCTGTCCGGCCGGGAAGGTGACGTCCGAGGCGGTCGTCGCGAGCCCAGCCAGGTGGTCAGGGGACATGCCATGCAGGAACGGATGAGCGGCCAGGGCCTCCGCTGTGACTTCGATCATGGGTATCACCGCCTAGCTAGCGCACTAAGAAAGGCTCAGCCTGCTACTGCAGCCCCGTTGCGGCCAGTGCCGGAGGTCCTGTTTGACCGGGACCATCGGCCCTCGGGGCGAAGGTCCCGGCGTCGCGGCCCGGTGCATTACCTCGGCCGGCTATCCAGGGCGCAGGCGGCAGCGTATGGTCAAAATCGAGTGGGTATAGGTAAACAACCTGCGCCGGCCAGAGTAGCGGGCGCAGGACCGCGCCGATCCAGACCCCGGCGGCACGGACCGTGACGGTCAGAGCAGACCGCCGCGCTCACATACGTCCCAGCCGTCCTAACGTGTTCATCAGCGAATCACGGGAATGCCTGGATACCCTTTATGGCTCCTGAGGACACCTACCCCGTGCGGTGGGCCGGCCAGCAGGCCCTGGTGGCCCTGCCCGAGCACATCGACGTGTCCAATGCCGGGGAGATCCGCGAGAAACTGCTGTCAGTCATCAACCGGGGCGCTGAGGCACTGATCGTGGACATGACCGCCACGCTCTCCTGCGATCACGCGGGCGCCGACGCGGTGGCGCGGGCTTACCAGCGCGCCGTGGTCAGCCGCACGGAGCTGCGGCTGGTCGTCACCAGCGGAGTCGTCCTGCGGATGCTGGGCATGACCGGCGTCGGCCGCCTGGTGCCTGTCTACCCGTCCGTAGAGGCCGCGTTGGCCGCGCGGTCGCCCGCCGCGAGCGCCGCGCACGCGAACAAGCCCAGGGACACCCGGCGTAGGCACATGACTGGCACCTCGCCGGGCGGCCGCGTCCGGACCGCCGTCGGCGTGGAGGTCGCGCTGCTGGACCGCGACGGCGTCATTGCCTGGGTTAACCAGGCGTGGCAGGCCTTCGCCGCGGCTAACGGGGGTGATCCGGCCCGCACCGGCAGCGGCGTGTCGTACCTGCAGGCCTGCGCCGCTGCCCAGGACGACCCGGTGGCCCAGGAAGTCGCCGGCGCCATCCGCGCCGCGCTGACCGGGGATCTGCCCGGCCCGCTGACGGTCGATGTACCCTGTCACAGCCCAGCCACCGAACGCTGGTTCGACGTGCTGATCTCATCTCGCTTCGATAACCAGGGCCGGTGCCTGGGGGCGACGGTCACGCTGTCGCTGACCAGATCAGAACCCAGGCCCAGGACATCGAGTCCTGGACGCGGATTGACGCTGGCCCAGGGGCCGGGCCGGAAGGGCTCCGATGTCATGACCCCGGGCGTGCTGTGGAACATGATCGAGGCGTTCAACGACGGGGTGGCGCTGGCAGACTGCGAAGGCACGCTCGTGCTGGCCAGCCGGCGGCTGGAGAAGATGTTCGGCTACCCGCACACCGAACTAACCGGGCAGCCGGTCGAGCGCCTGATTCCCGCTCATCTGCAGGCCGCCCGGGCCCGGCCGGTGGGCACCGGGGTCCTGCTGACCGGGCTGCGCCAAGATGGGACCACGTTCCCGGTCGAGATCAGCCTCAGCCCCGTGCCGACCGCTACCGGCCGTTTCTCCCTGGCCGTGGTCCGGGACATGACCGCAGTCCGCAGCCTTGGCGACCTTGACGCCGCCGCAGCCGCCGCAGCCGTCGGCCAGCAGGTAGACCGCAGCCAGGAACTCCTCGACACGATCGTCGCACGTCTGCACCAGGTCGGCGTCGGCCTGCAGGCCGCCGCCGACC
>JBAUAY010001139.1:0-3418 GCA_049676235.1 Streptosporangiaceae bacterium | reverse complement strand
GCCAGTGCCCTCGTGATCGGACAGGAAAAACAACCGCCCGGCGATGAGCATCGGACTGGCCAGCTGGCCATCCACATCGCCGAGCACCCGGGTGAACAGGGGATCCGCGGCCGTCGCGGTCCACAGCCTGCCGCGGGTGCCACCCCGGTATCGCTTCCAGTACGCCATCTCGTTGTTCATCCGGCCGGTCAGCAGGGCGGTGCCCGCCTGCTCCAGGGCCAGGTCGACCACTGGGCCGAACGGCAGCCGTCGCGGCGGCGAACCCTCGAGCGGGACCGCGTACGCCCAGGTCAAGCAGGTTTCGGGCTGACCGGTGGCGGAGACCGCGAGAACCTCGCCCGCCTTGGTCCAGCCGGTCACCCGGGTCCTGGCGTCGCTCCAGTAGGTGAGCCGGCCCGCGTCGTTGCCTTCCGTGTCGGCCGTGTAGACCTCTGGGTTGCCGTCCCGCCAGCTGGTCCAGGCGATCCTGACGCCGTCGTGCGAGAAGCGGGGGTAGCTCACCTGGGCGTGGTCGGCCGATAGCCGCCAGGCCCGGCCGCCGTCGGCGGGGGCGAGCCAGATGTCGTCTTCGGATACGAAGACGATCAGGTCACCGTTGATGTGCGGGTAGCGCAGGTATCCAGACGAAGTCACGCGCTTCATCCTATGGGCTAGAGCCAGCCACGTTCGGAGGCAATGCGGAGCGCCTCGGCGCGGTTCCTAGCCCCGGTCTTCTGGATGCACGCGGACAGGTAGTTTCGCACGGTGCCCTCGGAGAGGTAGAGCTGGATGGCGATCTCGGCGATGGTCCGGCCGTCCGCGGAGGCCTCGAGCACGTCGCGCTCGCGCGGGGTGAGCGGACTGCCGCCGTCAGCCAGGGCGGCGGCGGCCAGGTCCGGGTCGATGACCCGCTCGCCGGCCAGCACCCGGCGGATGGTCTGCGTGAGCTTGTCGGCTGGGGAGTCCTTGACCAGGAACGCGGACACCCCGGATTCCATCGCGCGGCGCAGGAACCCGGGCCGGCCGAACGTCGTCAGGATCACGATCTTGGTATCCGGGTAGTGCTTCTTCAGCGCGGCGGCGGCGGTCAGGCCGTCCATGCCCGGCATCTCGATGTCGAGCACGGCCACGTCCGGGTGGGTTTGCCTGGCGGCGTCCACGACCTCGTCGCCGCGGCCGACCTGGGCCACGACCTCAAACTCGCCCTCGAACTCCAGCAGGGAGGCCAGTGCCTCCCTGATCATCACCTGGTCCTCGGCGAGCAGCAGCCGGACAGGCTCCTTGGTCTCCGGGGTTTCCTCCGCGGTCATAGGAGGCAATTATGGCCGCTCTCGGCCATCTCGGCGGCCACGGGAACGGTCGCGGTGAGGCGGAGGCCGCGGCCGGGTTCGGCCCATCCGAGCGCCAGCCGGCCGCCGATGGCGGACAGGCGTTCTGACATGCCACGCAGGCCGCTGCCCGTGGGGTTCTTCTGGTCTTGGTCGGCGAGGCCGTGGCCGTCGTCGGTGACCTCGAGGGACAGCTCGCCCAGGTGATCGGTGAGCCGGATCCGGCAGCGCCGGGCGTGGGAATGGCGGATCACGTTGGTGACGGCCTCGCGCAGGCACCAGGCCAGCACCGACTCGGCGTCCGGGTCGAACGTGCCTGACCGCAGCGTCAGCTCGGCGTCGTCGTCGAGCCCGATGCCGGCCGCCTCGAGCGCGTTCTGCGCCGTGATGGCCTCGATCGCGAGCGTGGGCCTGCGGTAGCCGCTGACTGCCTCCCTGATGTCGTGCAGCGTCTGCCGGCTGACCTGGCCGATGTCACCGAGTTCGGTGAGCACCGCGTCGCGCTCGGCCGAGGCCGGCAGCTTGGCCAGCCGCTTGGCGGCCAGCTCGGACTTCAGCGTGATCATCGACAGCGACTGGCCGGTCAGGTCGTGCATGTCGCGGGCCAGCCGGAGCCGTTCTTCGTTGGCGGCCAGCTTGGCGACGGTCCCGCGGGCCTGGGCCAGTTCGTGCATGAGGGTCATCTGCATCCGGAACCCCATCATGGCCAGGCCGATGAGCAGCACGGGCAGCAGCACGATCAGGGTGTTGGTGAGGTCCTGGTGGGAGACCAAGGAAAAGAAGACGTAACAGGCCCCGACCCCCGCGACGCCGAGCATGGCCGCCCGCCGCCCGTCGGGCGCGGCTGCGAGCACCAGGCCGGTGGCGGCGGATACGTAGATCCACAGCGGTGTCCAGTCCTTGCCGTATACGGTGCAGGCCAGCGCAGCCAGCACGGCGATGGCCACGAGCCCGTACCGGCCCAACCGGGGCTGCTCGTCCGAGTACATGAGGACGAGCATGTAGATGACGCAGAAGGCGACCGTGATGGCCAGGCCGCCGACGATCCACGCCACCCCGTGGTGGTGGCCGAACAGGTTCGCGACCGGCTGGATCAGGTAGACGAGCCAGACGGCGGAGAAGAACCAGCGCATCGGGCTGCCGGTGCCCGGCACGTGATGCTCGCTGAGGGCGCCCGTGATCAGGCCGGGCGCACTCCACTTAAGGTCCGTCCCGCTGCTGACGGCTTCGGCAGGCCTTGTCGCCATCGCACCTCACCTCGCTTCTATGCTGCCACGTTCGACCCGGCCGGGCCCCCGCGCCGGCCGGGCCAAACCTGTGTCAGACGGTCTCGGCGGTGGAGCGCACCGCGACAGTAGCTAGCGCGACGAAGATCGCGAACCAGACCACAACACCGATCACGTTGACCAGCGCCACGCTGCCCTCGCCGATCACGTCGGTGCTGATCTTGACGATCTGGTAGGTGGGCGTGAATTCGCCGAACTTCTGCAGCACACCGCTGAGCGGGAACCACAGGCCGCCGAAGATCGAGAAGAAGAAGAAGATGACGATGGCGACGGGCTGCACCGAATCCGGGTCGAGCTTGTAGCCGAGGGCTACCGCCAGCGCCGCGAAGATCAAGGTGCCGACCCAGATGGCAAGCGCGCACGCGATCCACTTCCAGATCGGCATCTGGACGCCGCCGTAGAAGCGGCCGAGCAGGAACACGGCTAGGATCGACGGCACCGTGGTCACCATCGAGGCCAGGATCTTGGCGACCACGTAGGCGTTGGCCGGCAGCGGCGTGAGCCGCAGCTGCCTGATCCAGCCATCCTTGCGCTCCTGCGAGATGCGGATCGTATTGTTGTTGAACGCCCCGCTGAAGGCCCCGAATGCGGCCATCCCGACCATGTAGAAGGCGCTGAACGCCACGCCGTACCCGTGCGCGTTCTGCTTCCCGAAGATCAGGTAGAACATCACCGGCAGGGCGACCGTGAAGATCAGGTACCGCTTGTTCCGCCGGAGCCTTGATATTTCGGCCTTCGCCAGCAACAGTGTGCCGCTCATGTCAGCTCGCCTCTCCCGCGTGCGCGTTTCCGTTGGCCGCGTCGTCTTCCGCGGTGATGGCCAGG
>JBAUAY010001138.1:0-12936 GCA_049676235.1 Streptosporangiaceae bacterium | reverse complement strand
GCGATGGCCCGGGCGGTCCCGGCGGCCCGAGAAGGCCGCGCGGCCCGAGGGGCTTCGGCGGACCGGGGCGCCGCGGGCTGGACCGGACCAGGGTCAAGGCCAAGGGCGACTGGTGGCGGCACTGGACGTGGCAGAAGGCCGTGGGCGTGCTGCTGGCGGGTGTCGGCGCCCTGATCGTGTTCGGCGCCATCGCGGTAGCCGTGGCCTATGAGCAGACGCCGGTGCCCACCGACGCGATGGCGGCCACCGGCTTCGCGCAGTCCGTGGTCTACTCGAAGAACGGCACCCTCATCGGCCGATTCGGCACCACCAACCGGCAGATGCTGACCTACGACCAGATCCCCCCGACCATCGTCAACGCGGTGCTCGCCGCCGAGGACCGGAATTTCTTCAACGAGGGCGGCGTCTCGCCCACCGGCATCGTGCGGGCCGCCTACTCGGACGCCACGGGCAGCGACGGCTCGCTGCAGGGCGGCTCGACCATCACCCAGGAGTTCGTCAGGCAGTACTACGTCGGCATCGGCACCCAGCAGACGTTCAGCCGCAAGATCAAGGAGATCTTCGTGGCCATAAAGGTGGCCAAGGAGAAGTCCAAGCAGTGGATCCTCACCAACTATCTCAACACGATCTACCTGGGTGACGGCGCCTACGGGATCGAGGCGGCGGCCCAGACGTACTACGGCGTGAAGGTGTCCAAGCTGGACGCGGCGCAGGCCGCCGTGATCGCCGCCATCATCCAGCAGCCGAGCACCTACCCGCTGCCGCAGTACCACACGCAGCTCGTGAACCGCTGGCGTTACGTGCTCAACGGCATGGTGCAGATGGGGGCGCTGACGGCGCAGAAGGCGGCCGCGATGAAGTTCCCGGCCCTAGGCGACCACGTCCCGCAGAGCGTCGGCACCGACGTCTGGGATCCCTACGTCCTGCAAATGGTCCAGGACGAGCTCGAGCACGTCTACCACCTCAGCCAGCAGCAGATCTACGACGGCGGCTACGTCATCCGCACCTCCATTGACGACCAGAAGATGGCCACGCTCTACCAGGCGGTCCGCGACAACGAAGCGCAGATAGACGCGGGCGGCAGCGTCCCGTTCGCTCCCACGTACATGCACGCGGCTGCGGTCCTCGAGGACCCCGCAAGCGGCGCGATCCAGGCCCTCTACGCCGGGCCGGGCTACATCGGGACGAGATACAACGGGACGGGCCAGGTCATCAGCACGAGCTTCTGTGCCAAGATCGCCTGCGAGTGGAACATGGCGGACCAGAACCGGGAGCAGGTCGGCTCCTCGTTCAAGCCGTACGTGCTGGCCGCCGCCGTCAAGCAGGGGATGAACGTCCAGACCAGCACGCTCGACGGTTACGACAACCTCTGCATCCCGCCGGACACCCTGCCCTCCGCGTACCCGGTCACGGCGATACAAACTCCGTCGGGACTCAGCTGCCAGCTCGGCAGCTACTACCCCGTGCCAAACGACTCGGCGGCCGAGAACGGACCGTACACGCCGCAGATGGCGATGGCGGTGTCGGTCAACACCGCGTACACGGACCTGTGGCACACCGTGAGCGGTCCGGTCGTCGCCAACATGGCTCAGGAATTCGGGGTGGACACCAACGCCGCCTGCATCACCCGCAGTTGCGGCACAGGCAAGCACAAAGTCCAGGCGATGGTGGACGAGGCGGGCGTGGCGCTCGGGCAGGCGGACCTGACCGTGCTGGAACAGGCCACCATGCTGGCCACGATCGACGACAACGGCATTTACCACAGCGCCCACGTGATCGCCTCGATCACGCGGAACAACGCCCCGCCGACGCCCATCAAGGTCACCAGCTACCCGGTGTTCACCTCCGACCCGACGCTCAACGCCGAAGAGGCCTCCCAAGTGCAGTACGCGATGTCCGAGGACACCGCGCCGTACGGCACCGCGCCGACCGCCGGGCTGAGCAACGGCCAGGAGATCATCGCCAAGACCGGCACCACCAACACCGCCCAGTCGGCGTTCTTCATCGGCGCCATCCCGAGCCAGGCCCTGGCCGTCGCGCTGTTCACCGACGAGCAGGGCCAGGGCAACGAGTCGCTCAACGACCTCGGCGGCAACAGCCAGGGCGGCTTCGGCGGCACGTGGTCGGCGGCGATCTGGCACACCTACGCCGAGAACGAGTTCGTCCCGCTAGGAATCCAGCAGTTCATGCAGCCGGTCTTCACCGGCAGCACGTGGAACCAGGTGCCGCCGGGCCTGCGCAATATCCCCAAGAAGCACAAGAGGCACGACCACGGCCAGAACGGCCAGAACGGCAACCCGTTCGGCCAGTTCGGCAACCAGAACGGCCAGAACGGCAACCAGAACGGCCAGAACGGTAATCAGAACGGCCAGAACGGCCAGTAGGGAGGCGCCCGGTGGCGAGCGAGGACAGAGCAGAGCCCAGGGCGCGGTTAGATATGGGGGTGGATGCCCCGGGGTCGACGAATACCCGATTTGGCGGCGGGTCCGGGCGCTCCGGGCCCTCCAGGCCCGCTGCCCTGGCGGTTGCCCTGGGCAGTACCAGCGTGCTGCTCGCCGCGTCCGTGCTCGGCATGGTGCTCGCGTTCGCGGAGAAGTTCCCGTGCCGCTCCGGAGCCTGGAACTCCTACGCCAAGCAGTTCCAGGACGCCTGCTACACCGACATTTACCCGCTGTACTACAACGAAGGGCTGTCCGCGGGGAAGGTTCCCTATACCGGACACCCGGTCGAATACCCGGTGCTGATCGGCGGCGCCATGCAGGCCGCGGCCTGGCTGGTCAGGAACGTCAGCCTGGCCATCAGGGGCCGCGAGTTCTTCGACGTCACCGTCGTCCTGCTCGCGGTCTGCGCGGTGGCGGGCGTGCTCGCGACCGCGCGGGCGGCCGGCCCGGACCGGCGGGCGCAGGCGCTGATGGTGGCGCTTTCCCCGGCCCTGATCCTGTCCGCGTTCGTCAACTGGGACTTGATCGCCTTCGCGCTGACGGCACTGGGAATCGCCGCCTGGGCCGGCCGCCGCGGCGTGTGGGCGGGCGTCCTGCTCGGCCTCGGGGTCGCGGCCAAGTTCTACCCGCTGGTGGTATTCGGGCCCCTGCTGTTGCTCTGCCTGCGGACCGGCCAGCTGCGCGAGTTCGCGAAGACCCTGGCTGCCGCCGTGCTCGCCTGGCTGGCCGTCGACCTGCCCGTGATGATCCTCGCGCCGTCCGGTTGGGCCTACTTCTACACCTTCAGCAAAGACCGGGGTGCCGACTGGGGTTCGATCTGGTACCTGTTCGAGCACTTCAACGTGCCCGTGCTCGGCAACAGCCAGCTCAGCACCCTAAACGAGCTGTCGGCGGCCTTCTTCGCCGCCGCCTGCGCCGCGATCGCCGTGCTCGCGCTGGCCGCGCCTCGCCGGCCGCGCCTGCCCCAGCTGTGCTTCCTGGTACTGACCGCGTTCCTGATGACGAACAAGGTCTGGTCGCCGCAGTACGTCGTCTGGCTGGTGCCGCTAGCGGTGCTGGCCCGTCCCCGGCTGTGGCCCTACCTACTGTGGCAGCTCGCCGAGGTGGCCTACTTCTTCGGTATCTGGGGTTATCTCATCTTCGTCTTCGCCAGCCAGGGCAACGCGGTGACCGGCTACGCCGGCATCAGCACGGGGTGGTACTTTGCCGCCCTCCTCGCCAGGTTCCTCTCCGTTGCCCTGCTCGCCGCCTACGTGGTGCGGGACATTCTTTATCCCGAACGAGATGTGGTGCGTGCCCTCGGCCACGATGATCCAGCCGGCGGCGTACTCGACCAAGCCCGGGACCAGTTCAGGCTCCGGTTGCCCCCCTTGGCCCGCGGGCCTAAGCGGACAGGTGCTGCTTCAGCCAGCTGACATCGGCGGCCAGGCTGCCGTCCTCATCGGGGGTCTCGCAGATGACGGGGGCGCCCGCGGCGCGGACCACGCCGAGCAGCAGCGCGGGGTCGATGGTCCCGGCGAGGATGTTGGCGTGCCTGTCCCGGCCCGAACCGAACTCATCCCGCGAGTTGTTGCAGTGCACCAGGTCGATCCGGCCAGTGATCGCCTTGATCCGGTCGACCGCGTCGGCCAGGTCGATGCCGGCCGAGTTGGCGTGGCAGGTGTCCAGGCAGAAGCCCACGTTCCCGGCGTCAGCGGTGGCCGCGTCGGTCACCGCGTCCCAGAGCCTGCCGATCGCCTCCAGCGACCTGGCCACGGCGCCGTCGCCGCCTGCGGTGTTCTCGATCAACATCGGCAGCGGCCGCTCGATGCGCTCCACCGCCTTGCGCCAGTTCTCCAGGCCTTCGGCCAAGTCCACGCCCGCGGTGACGTGCCCGCCGTGCACGATCAGGCCCTTGGCCCCGACCGACGCAGCCGCCTTGAGCTGCTGGTCGAGCAGCTTCCTGCTGGGAATCCTGATCCGGTTGTTGCCGGTGGCGACGTTGATGACGTACGGCGCGTGGATGTAGATGTCCACGTCGGCCGCGGCGAAGGCGTCCCGGATGGCCGACGGATCCCCGCCGGGTATCACCGGCCCCTTCCAGCCCTGCGGATCGCCCAGGAAGAACTGCGCCGCGTCCGCGCCGCGGGCGATCGCCTCGTTCAGCGGGTTATCCACGTGGAAGTGGGCTCCGATGCGCACCATACACCAGAGCCTAGTCCAGCGGTCAGGGGGTGAAGCCGCCCTTGGACAGGCCAAGGGCCAGCCCGACAAACCCGGCGATGATGCCGGTGACGATCAGGATCCGCTGCTCGCGGGTGGCCGAGATCATCTGCACGTACAGCCCGACCAGGCACGCGGCCAGCCCCGTGACAGTCGCAATGACGATCACGGCGGCGCCGGTGTGGGCATTCCGGATGATCAAGCCCAGGACGAAGGATATGAGGCCGACGATCAGGGTAAAGACGGTCAGGACATTCTGGACCGGATGCGGCTGCCCGTCCGAGTTCAGGATGTTCGCACGCGAGCCGGTCCGGACGCTGCCTGCCATGGCGACCACCTCCTGGCTGTCACTCCATGAGCTTAGGTTTTCACCCGACAGTCTTCCCCCGCGCGGCAGCGGAGAATCCACAGGTTTTCCGGCGGGTTTCCCGGGCCCGGGAGGACGGCTCGCCGTTCGGTTACCGGCTGTCCTGGGATGTTGGTAGACTGACCCGGCTGCGGACAACCCGGCTGTTACCTGCGCCGGTGCGTGACCGCGACACCTCCTGCCACGGAAAGACCGTGGCCGCATTAGTCCAGAGGAGGCTCAGGACGCCCATGCGCCATTACGAGATAATGATCATCCTCGACTCCAACCTCGAGGAGCGGACCGTCCAGCCGTCACTTGACCAGTTCCTCACGGTCGTGACGGGCGGCGGCGGCAAGGTTGACAAGGTCGACATCTGGGGAAAGCGCCGTCTGGCCTACCAGATCGAGAAGAAGTCAGAAGGCATCTACGCGGTCGTGGACCTGACGGCGGAGCCCGGCACTGTGCTCGAGCTCGACCGTCAGCTCAACCTCAACGAGGGTGTGCTCCGGACCAAGGTCATGCGCCCCGAGCATCATCACTGAACAGATAGCAGAGAACAGACAGCCAATCCTTAGCGACCGGGAGTAACCCCGATGGCAGCAGGCGATACCCAGATCACGATCGCGGGCAACCTCGTCGACGATCCGGAGTTGCGTTTTACCCCGGCGGGCCAGCCGGTGGCCCGGTTCCGGGTGGCCTCGACCCCGAGGTTCCGGGATAACTCGACCGGGGAGTGGAAGGACGGCGACAGCCTGTTCCTGACGTGCAACGTATGGCGCCAGGCGGCGGAGAACGTCGCCGAGAGCCTGACGCGGGGGATGCGCGTCCTAGTCTCAGGGCGGCTGCGGCAGCGGTCGTATGAGACCAAGGAGGGCGAGAAGCGGACCGTCTACGAGGTCGAGGTCGACGATGTCGGCCCCTCGCTGCGGAACGCGTCCGCCAAGGTGAACAGGATCGCCCGCTCCGGTTCCGGCGATGGCGGCTACGGCGGCGGCCAGCGGAGTTCCGGCGGCTCAGGCGCCCGGCCCTCCGGCGGCCAGGGCAGCTCCGGCGGCGGCCACGGCGGCGCGGATGCCGACCCGTGGGCGTCCGACAGTTCCGGCGGCTACTCCGACGAACCTCCGTTCTAACCCTCAAAACAAATCCAGAAATACCGATAACCGACCATCCCCGCCGCGGGCGGGGCTCTAAGGAGCACCACGATGGCCAAGCCACCACTGCGCAAGCCGAAGAAGAAGGTTTGCGTGTTCTGCCAGGAGCGGATCGTCTACGTCGACTACAAGGACACCGGCCTGCTCCGCAAGTACATCTCGGACCGCGGCAAGATCCGCGCCCGGCGGGTGACCGGCAACTGCACGCGCCACCAGCGGGACGTCGCGACGGCGATCAAGAACGCCCGCGAGATGGCGCTGCTTCCGTACACGAGCACGGCGCGCTAGGGAGTCAGGCAGATGAGTCGTACACCGATGAAGCTCATCCTCACGCAGGAAGTGAGCGGTCTCGGCGCGCCCGGTGACGTGGTGGACGTGGCGGCGGGCTACGGCCGCAACTATCTGATCCCGCGCGGTTTCGCGATGAGCTGGACCCGCGGCGCGGAGAAGCAAATCGAGCTGATCAAACGGGCCAGGTCGGCCAGGGAGATCCGCGGCGTCGAGGACGCGAAGGCCGTGGCCGGGCAACTCGAGGGCCTGCAGGTGCGGATGCGGCGGCGCGCGGGCGGCAGCGGCAGGCTGTTCGGCTCGGTCGGGCCCGCGGATATCGCGGCCGCCGTGCGCGAGGCCGGCGGCCCCGAACTCGACCGCCGCCGGATCGAGGTTCGCGACCCGATCAAGACCGTGGGCTCGCACCAGGTCCGGGTCCGGCTGCACCCCGAAGTCAGCGCCGCGGTCGACCTCGAGATCACCGCCAGCTAGTTCCACCCCAAAGGGGGGGCCGGTGTGCCCCGAGCCCCGTCTACCGGGGCTTGCGGGCCACGGCCCCCGCTCTCGGGCTGGCTAGTCGCGGGGATTTGCGTACCTGGATACCAGCCGGGCTAGCTCCGGGTCGATTTCGGTTACCATCGCCCAGACCGCGGCGATCTGTGCCTCCAGACCGGCGGAATCCGTCCTCTTACGGTCGGCGTCGAGCTGGTCGATGGCCTCGGCCACACGCCTGAGAGCGGACTCGTCTATCGAACACACCGCCGAAGGTTATCAGGTCGGCGGTGCTTGCGCGCAGGCTTCCGCAAGCCCAGTTATCCACAGGTAAAGACCCCCTGCCTGTGGATAATTATTGTGGATATCGAGCCGCGAAATCTTCGCCAAGTTTTTCTTCCACACAGCCGGTGGATCACGTCTCCCCAGCTCAGAGTGGGTTTTCCGGCCTTTGGTCAGCCGTCTCCACAGTTCTGTCCCCAGGCTGCGCACAACGTGGCCGGCGTGTCTGCACACCTTGTCCACACCGTCGTCCACGGTGCGACTTGGTGCCGGGCGTAGCGGACCGACAAAATGTCAGAGCCATGGGTTAGAAACAGTGTCAGGCGGCGGCAGACGTGCGTTCGCGCCTCGTTCACTGGTCAGCAGGGCTACTCACACGGGGAGGAGGGGCAGGTGAGCGTCACCGAGATTGCTCCGAGGAGCGACGATTTCGAGCGGACCCCGCCGCACGACGTGCCGGCGGAGCAGTGCGTGCTCGGCGGGATGCTGCTCTCGAAGGACGCCATCTCGGACGTGATCGAGGTGATCCGGCCGGCCGACCACTACCGGCCCGCCCATCAGTTGATCCACGAGGCCATCCTCGACCTGTACGGCCGGGGCGAGCCCGCGGACGCGATCACGGTCGCCAACGAACTCACCAGGCGCGGCGAGATCGCCCGCGTCGGCGGCGCCCCCTACCTGCACACCCTGATCGCCTCGGTGCCGACCGCGGCCAACGCCGGCTATTACGCGCGCATCGTCCGGGAACGCGCGATCTTGCGCCGCCTGGTGGAGGCCGGTACCAGGATCGTCCAGTTCGGCTACGCGGGCGAGGCCGACGCCGACGATCTCGTGGACCGGGCCCAGGCCGAGGTGTACGCGGTCACCGACCGCCGGGCCAGCGAGGACTACCAGTCGCTGTCGGAGATCATGCCGGGCGCGCTAGACGAGATCGAGGCCATCGGCAGCCGCGGCGGGGATCTCACCGGCGTGCCCACCGGATTCACCGACCTGGACCACCTCACCAACGGCCTGCACCCCGGCCAGATGATCGTCATAGCCGCGCGCCCCGCCGTGGGTAAGGCCCTTGCGCTCGACACACCCTTGCCGACGCCGACAGGCTGGACGACGATGGGCGAGGTCCGCGTCGGCGACCAGCTGATCGGCGCCGACGGCAAGCCCACGCAGGTCGTGGCCGCGACCGAGGTCATGAATCGCCGCCCCTGCTACAAGGTCGAGTTCGATGACGGTACCGTCATCATCGCCGATGCGGAACATGAGTGGAGAACGACCACCCGCGCAGCGTGTAGGCAGCGCGCCGAAACCCGCCCAGCCGGGTACTGGCGCAGCGAATCGAGGCTTCGCCTGCGGGCGGCGTGCAAAACGGCCCTGATGGAACCAGACCGGTGCATTACCGCCTCGGAGGTTCTCCAGACCGTGGGATCCGAGTTCAGGAACCTAATGCACACGGCCGGGCGTGGAGTTGGGCTGGCACCGGAAAGGGTCCCTGTAAACGCAGCGGGATCCATGAGGTCTTATATGTGGCGGGCCCCGGCGTACTCCTCACGGCATGCGCTACTCGCCACGATGGTTCAGCTTGCAGACCGGCCTAAGAACGCCGCCACTACCGCCACACACATGGGCATAGTGACAACGGCGCAAATCGCGGCGACCTTGCGCCATCCTGCTGATGGGCGTCTTAACCACGCGGTCGCAGTGGCTGAGCCTTCCGATCTGCCACACAGGGATCTCCCGTTCCCGCCCTACGCCTTGGGTGTCTGGCTTGGCGACGGCCTGTCTCAGTCTGCGAGGTTCGTCTCGGCTGACCCGCAGATAGCCGGCGAGATCCAGGCCGATGGGCTGTGGGTTGTCAAGTCGCGCAAGATTCCTCTGGGTTACACGATCCGTCTGTGTGATCCGCCCCCTCTAGGGCAGCGGGCCTGTGCGGTCTGCGGGCGGTCGTTCACACCGAAGACGTCCCAGGTCCGGACCTGCGGCAGGACCTGCGGTGGGCGGTCGCGATCGGACGAATGGCGTTCCATCCTGGGTGCCGCGTCGTTGCCTGTTTGCCCTGATTGCGGACAGCCATCAAGCGGAGGTAGGCAGTGCCAGGCCTGCCGGAATCACCACGGAACCGCACAGGCGACTCTTCGCACCCTGGACGTACTTGGCAATAAGCACATTCCGGTCGAATATCTTCGCGCCTCAGAGGGGCAGCGTCGCGATCTGCTGGCCGGATTGCTTGACACCGACGGAACTGTGACCCCGACAGGATCCGTCCAGTTCAGCGTCACTTCCCAGGGTTTGGCCACTGATGTGCGTGAGCTAGTTATGTCGCTCGGCTATCGGTGTGGCTGGTCGGAGAAGCGTGTGCACGGTGCTTCCGCGACGTCCTCCGTCGCGTACACGATTACCTTCACGACGGCCGACGACGTCTTCCGCCTAGATCGAAAACGAGCTACCCATCGGGAGCGTCGGCCAGAAAGGACAACGCCGCGAACCCGGCAGCGTTTTATTACCGCTGTACGCCCGGTCGACAGCGTCGCTGTTCGCTGTGTGCAGGTAGACAGCGCCGATCAGATGTATCTGGCTAGTCGTTCCATGATTCCGACGCACAATTCGACGCTGGCGCTGGACTTCGCGCGGGCGGCCGCCATCAAGCACAACATGGCGACCGTGCTGTTCAGCCTGGAAATGGGGCGCAACGAGATCACGATGCGGCTGCTGTCGGCGGAGGCGCGGGTGCCCCTGAGCACGATGCGCACCGGGCAGATGAACGACGACGACTGGGCACGGCTGGCCCGGCGGATGAGCGAGGTCGCGGACGCGCCGCTGTTCATTGACGACTCGCCGAACATGTCGCTGATGGAGATCAGGGCTAAATGCCGCCGACTGAAGCAGCGGAACGACCTGAAGTTCGTCATCATCGACTACCTGCAGTTGATGTCCTCGCCCAAACGGGTGGAGAACCGGCAGCAGGAAGTCTCGGAGATGTCCCGGTCACTCAAGCTGCTGGCCAAAGAACTCGAAGTCCCCGTTATAGCGTTGTCCCAGCTCAACCGCGGTCCCGAGCAGCGCACCGACAAGAAGCCCCTATTGTCCGATTTGCGCGAAAGTGGCTCGATTGAACAGGATTCGGATGTTGTGATCCTTTTGCACCGCGAAGACCTTTATGAGCGGGAGTCACCGCGAGCGGGTGAGGCGGACCTGATCGTGGCCAAGCACAGGAACGGCCCGACGATGACCGTGACCGTGGCGTTCCAAGGCCATTATAGCCGCTTTGTCGACATGGCCCCAGGATGACTTTGTTCATTGTAGGGTCTCACAGCGGTCCTTCGCCCGCACCGAGGCTCTCGTCCAGGCTCTCGCCGCCCGGCCGTTCGGGCAGCGTCAGCTCCGTGATGTCACCAGCCCCGGCCTCGCGACGGTCATATCGGCCACCGACCTCGGCACGGAGAACGCGGTCAGGTTCGGGAGCGAGCTAAGCTCGCTGTCCTCGGTCGGGGACATCACCGACCCGGTCCCCATGGCCAACGTTTGCGGCCGATGGGGCCGCGCTCCAGGACGTCGTAGGTGATCACCGTGAGCTGAGTTAGCGGGCTTGTGCGTCGGCGGCGCCAGGTTAGGCTGCGTAGCCTGAGCGCGACCGTCGTGTCTGACCACGCCTACCTCGGGGCGAAACGCCCTTCGACCTACACCCGCTGGTGCGCGCCGAGTGAGGCGAGAACTTCGGCACGTGGGACGTCTTTGTTCTTGAAGGCCTTGAGACATCCCGGAACCAGACGTCGCTTGACGGCAGCCAATCCCTTCATTATCTGAACCTTCGTGTGGACCAGCGCCGGGCAGGTTCTCGTGGTGGACAACCGGGGGGCTTTCATTCGCGTGCGGCGGTAGCTGACGGAGACATGGACCGGAGCTGATCCGGGTGGCCTTCCGCTGACGGGTCTGGCGGGAGCGCGGCACAAAATGACCGCAAGGCCGGGATTATGTCCCGGCCTTCCGGTCGCTGGTGCTGTTTGCGTTGCGGGGTCAGGAGTTGCCGCCCATCTGGTTGTTGCCGTGGGCCAGGTAGTTGTCCAGTGCCTTCTGGGTGGGGGCGTTCATGGTGCCGGTCTGGGGCAGGCCGGCCTGGCGCTGCAGGTCCGTGATCGCGGCGGTGGTCTGCGGACCCATGATGCCGTCGACCGGGCCTTCGTAGTAGTTCAGCTGGCCGAGCTCCTGCTGCAGCTTCTTGACCGAGGCTGACGGGGTGACCGCCGGGGAGGCCGGGGTGGTCGGCTGCGCCGGGTTCACGGTCTGGGCCGGGCTGGTGGGCTGGGCCGGGTTGGCGGCCGGAGCGGAGGTGGAGGCGGCGGGGGCCGGGGTGCTGGTGCTGGTGGTGTGGGTCAGGCCGACCGCGGCCAGCACGATCAGGGCGGCGGCGATGACGGTGCCGATGACGATGACCGCGATCCGGTATCCCGAGGGGCGGTTGCCGCCCTGGCGGGGAGCGCGGTGGTCGGCGGTGGGCTGGCCGTAGCCATAGGTGTCGTCGTTGTAGGTGTTCTGGGTGTCGAACTGGGTGCTCATGGCGGGGTCTCCGTGTTCTGGCGTTTGTTCCCTGCTGGTAAACCCAGTTTCGGTCTAGCCGCGAGCAAACTCCCTAGAGAAACTCCCTAGTTCTCCTCCCTAGCACCCACCAGCGTTGGACAGATGGTTGCGGCGAAGAGCAGCATCGGCGCCAGGCTAGAGCCGACGCACCTGCGATCGGTTAACCACTTGGTCCCGCCGCCGGATGTTCAGCAGATCGGTCACGCATTCGCTACCACTGCATCGGAGGGTGCGCGGCGTTGCCCGCGTGGGCGGTGATCCCGGTCAGAGGGTCAGAGTTGCGCGGCGCGGAGGGACCATGGCTAAGGAAATACCACGAGGTTGAGACCGATCTTGCTGGGCGTCGCCGTGAGACAACTGAGAATCCGCAGGTCACACAACATCAATATGTCACGCGAAGTGAGACCCTACATCCGTTGTCGGTTCTCACAGATCATGGCGTAATCTCAGGGCGATGTCGCACGGGTGGCGTATACGGCGATGTCGGCCTGGAAGCCGCCGAGCGGGTGATCCGGGCCGGGCTGCTGGAGCTGGGCGGGGATGCTCCGCGCTGTGGTCATGGGTGGTAGTGCCGGATTTTCCAGGTGGCGGCGCCGGCCAGGGCCAGGGAGATGGCCAGCAGGATGCCGGTTTCCTCGGCTTGGAGCTGCCAGAATCGGCTGGCGGGCTGGTAGCTGATCTGGCGGCGCAGGTGCTGGCCGGCGAACCACGCGGTGCACTCCGCCTGGGCGGGGTTTGCGCAGGCCGACGCGAACGCGCTGTCGGATGACTGCGGCACGATGAACACCTGCCCCGACGGGGTGATCGTCTGGTTAGAGATGATCCACGCGCCAGGAAGGCTGTTGTCAGCGACGATGACCTCTCCGGAGGGCAGTACCTGGTCCCGGGTCAGGTCCGGTGTCACCGGGGCGACCTGGGGAACCGGCGTGGCCAGATGGGGGAGCACGAACGCGGGCAGCGTGTACAGGAGCCCGGCGAACAGCGCGAGTGTGATTGCCATGGCCGGGATGATCTTGCGGGCCAGCACCCCGGCAAGCACGCCGATGGTGAACGTCAAGGCGGCGAACCCGATGGGGACCAGGCCGCGAGCCGCGAAAACCTGCGGGGAGAACCGGCCGAGCTGGGTGTGGCCGACCGGAAACCCGCCGGCCGCGTCAACCGGCGCCGCCCACCACGAGAC
>JBAUAY010001137.1:0-6093 GCA_049676235.1 Streptosporangiaceae bacterium | reverse complement strand
ATACCACGCGGCGCGGCCAGTGGATGGTCCCGCAGCGGATGGAGATACGCGCGGTCGGCGGGACCGTGAAGCTCGACTTCACCGAAGCGGTCATCACCAGCCCGACCCTGCAGATCCAGGCGGAGGTCCGGGGCGGGCGGCTTGTCCTGGTGACCAAGCCAGGCATCGAGGTTGATGCCGATGACGTGGCGGTACATGGCGGAGGGGTCAAGGTGTGGCCCGAACACGGCTGGGACGCGCCCGTAAGCCTGAAGATCGAGGTATCGGGCCAGGCCCGCGGCGGTCACGTGGTCGCGCGGCCACCGCGCCGGACATTCCGGCAGTGGGTGCTGCGCAGGCCAAGGCCGTACCTCAGGTCAGCTAGGGACTGATGCCGCTGCGTAAGTCGTGACAATGAGGAGATACGCCTGTGCGTAGGGCGCTCGCCGCCGCCTGCGCCGAGACCGGGCCGCGCAGCGGCTAAGCCGCCGGGGCCCGCGGCGCCAGAGCCTCCGCTACCACTGTCACCAGGGTCTTGATGAGCTGGTCATCGGGATCGTGGTCCGGGTTTACCTCGGTGATGACCAACCCGCCGAACTTCTCCCCGCTGGTGAACTCGTTCAGGCAAACCCGGGCCGCCTCCAGGGTGAGCCCGGCGAAGTGCGGGAAGTTCGCCAGCGGGAACAGGCCGGTGTGCAGCACGTCGACGTCCAGGTGCACCAGGTAGGCGCCGGTGCGGCGCTCGAGGTAGGTGCGGGCCTGACGAGCCTGACCGGCTGGGTCGGCCCGCACCGCCGGGGCCGGGGCCGCGTACAGATGCCTGCCGACCAGTTCGGTCCACTCCGCGGTGTCCAGTTCGGCCGGGTCGAAGCCGAACAGCACCACCTGCCCGGGGCGCAGCAGCGGGGACCGGGAGCCGAACCGGGCCAGCCGTGGCGACCCGCCGCCGAGCATGTGGGTCATGCCCATCGTGTCGGCCACCGCCGAGACGCTTCGTTCGGGGGTATCGAGGTCCGCGTCGCCGTCGAAGTACACCAGACCGCCGTCACCGAACCCGGCCAGCGCACCGAGCGTTATGGTGCAGTCGCCGCCCAGGACCAGCGGCAGCCGCCCGTCAGCGCGGATCGCCGCCACCTCGTCCGCGACTCCCCGGGCCACCTCGGCGACCCGGTCCACGTCGCGCAGGCCGTCGACCGGTTGCAGCGGACGGTACGGCGCCGGGGGGAGATCACCGCGGTCCTCGACGTCCAGGCCAGCCGCGCGCAGCTCGCCGATCAGCCCGGCGGCCCGCCACGCGGCTGGAGCCTTCTCCTGCCCGGGATTGTGTGAGCCCGCGCTGGTCGGTACCCCCAGGATGCTTACCTGCCGGTCTTGCGCCGTCATCCGCCTTCGCCTCCAGGTCTTCCACCACCGCGAACATTAGGTAACGCTCTAAATATGATCATCACGTTACTACCCACTAAACATGCCTGGAAACGCTAAGGAGGGTCTCATTACGTTACGATGATGTCATGCTGGTCGAGCCGATGTCCCCCGACGTGCTGGTCTGGCTGGTCAACGAGTGGGGTTCGGTACCCCGCACCGCGGCCGGCGAAGACGAGGCGCCCTATCCGGACACCGGCCTGCTGGCCGACTTGCTGGCGGGGTCCGGGGTCCGCTCCTGTCCGCCGGAGCTGCTGACCAGCCAGGGCCTCAGCCAGGTCGCCGACCGGCTGCACCGGGTCTTCGCCGCGCCCGGCCTAGGGGAACGGGTCGGCCTGGTCACCGGCTTGCTGGCCGAGACCGGCGTCCGCCCCGTGCTTGATCTGACCGAGGGCCGCCCCGGCGAGACCTGGCGGGTGGACGACGCGCGGCAGGCCCTGCACGCCGCCGCGGCTCTGACCCTGCGCCACCAGCTCGCCGGGCACGACCCGGGCCGCATCGGGGTCTGCTCCGGACGGCGCTGTGCCGATGCCTACATCGACGCGTCGCCTGGCGGCCAGCGCCGTTTCTGCTCGGTGACCTGCCAGAACCGCGCCCGGGTCGCCGCCTGGCGGCAGCGCCACAGCCGATAGCGGCTGGGGTCAGTACAGGCGCCGTGAGTAGTTCGCCGGGGCGTAGTAGTCCTCGAGCTCTTCCAGCGTCTCCGGGGTTTCCTGTACGGCCTTGATCAGGGCCGCGGGCGACGGGAGCGCGTCGGGCCGCCAGGACTTCGGCTGCCAGAGCTGTGACCGCATGAACGCCTTGGGGCAGTGCATGAAGATCTGGTCGATCTCGACGAGCAGGGCCAGGATCGGCCGGGAGCCGCGGACCGTCATTTCGTCGAAGAACGGCGCGTCCCGCAGCACCCGGGCCCGCCCGTTGATCCGCAGCGTCTCGTTCCGGCCGGGAATGATCGAGATGATCCCGACGTGGGGGTTGGCCAGGATGTTGGCGTATCCGTCGGCGCGCCGGTTGCCCGGGCGTTCGGCGATGGCGACCGTGGCGTCGTCGAGCACATGCACCAGGTGGCCCGCCGGGTCACCCTTGGGCGAGGCGTCGCAGTTGCCGTCAGCGTCGGAGGTGGCGAGAATGCAGAACGGCGATACGGCCAGCCATTCGGTGTCCATGGCGTGCAGCCGGGTGCGCTCCTTGGTCACGGCGCGCCCGGTCGGCATCCCCAGCAGGTCCCGCAGTTCCCGCAGCGAGCCGATCTCCGCGTAGGCCATTCACAACTCCGGGTAGACGCGATCCGGGTTATGCTCGGACAGCACGGACGGCGGCCCGATGAGGAGCCGGTCCGGTTTTCCGATGACCTCCTCGTCCTTGCCCTCGTAGTCGAACTTCAAGAGGACGTGCTTGATCGCCTCGAGCCTGGCCCGCTTCTTGTCGTTGCTCTTGACCACGGTCCACGGGGCAAACTCAGTGTCGGTGTAGTGGAACATCGCCTCCTTGGCCTCGGTGTAGTCGTCCCACTTGTCCAGCGACTCGATGTCCATCGGGCTCAGCTTCCACTGGCGGACCGGGTCGATCCGGCGGATGATGAACCGCGTGCGCTGCTCCGACGGCGTGACCGAGAACCAGAACTTCGTCAGGTGCAGCCCAGAGCGGACCAGCATGCGCTCGAAATCGGGCGCCTCCCGCATGAACTCCCAGTAGTCAGGCTCCGTGGTGAAGCCCATCACGCGCTCCACGCCGGCGCGGTTGTACCAGGACCGGTCGAACATGACGATCTCGCGGCCCGCAGGCAGGTGCGGCACGTAACGCTGGAAGTACCACTGCGACCGTTCCCGCTCGCTGGGCTTCACCAGCGCCACCACCGTGGCGCCGCGGGGGTTCAGGTGCTCGGTGAACCGCTTGATCGTGCCGCCCTTGCCGGCCGCGTCGCGGCCCTCGAAGACGATCACGATCCGCTCCCCGGTGGACTTCACCCAGTTCTGCAGCTTGACCAGCTCGACCTGGAGCGGGCGTTTCCGGTACTCGTACTCTTGCCGCGACATCTTCTCGTCATAGGGATAGTCCTCGCGGAATGTATCTACCCGTCGGCCATCGGGCCACAGTAGTACGGGATCGTCATGCTCGTCGTCGTCGTCCACCCGCAGGCCGGCCAGCAGAACCGGGTTTGACGCCCAGTCCACCGGCAGCGCGTTGAAGTCGTTCGCAGATTCAGTGGTCACGTCATAAGCACAGCACATCGCGGCGACCTGGTCATCACCCGGCTGCCCTGGAAAACCCGCCAGGCGCGCCTTTCGCCCGCTGGCCGCTCGCCGTTTACCGTCATCAGCGGTCGCCGTACACGACCGTCCCGCCCGCCATCGTCATGACGACCGAGGTGCTGCCGATGTCGCGAGCCGGGATGGCGAACAGATCCTGGTCGAGCACGGCCACGTCGGCGCGCAGGCCGGGCAGCAGCCGCCCGGCCACGTCTTCGGCATGGTTCACGAACGCCACTCCCGAGGTGAAGGCGTCGATCGCGGCGTCGACGGTGATCGCCTGGTCGGGCAGGAACGGATCGGTGCATTCCGGTTTCCCCGGCCGCCCCAGCCGCTCGGACAGCACCCGGTTCACCGCGACGTGGATCTCCTGCAGCGGATCGGCGCTGGACACCGGCCAGTCGCTGCCGAACGCGACCCGGGTTCCCTGCCGGACCAGCGCGCCGATCTGGTATTGCCAGGCGGCGCGCTCCGGCCCGACGAAAGGGAGGGTCAGCTCCTCCATCTGCGTTTCCGCGCACGCCCACAGCGGCTGGAAGTTGGCCACCGCGCCGAGCGCAGCGAACCGCCCCGCGTCGCGCGGGGTGATGAACTGCAGGTGCGCCAGGTGGTGGCGCGCGGCCTGACGCTGCGCGGCCGGCAGCGCCTCGATCACGTCGAGCGCGGTGCTGACGGCGTGATCGCCGATGGCGTGGAAGTGGAGCTGGAATCCCGCCGCGCCGAGCCGCTGGGTGGCTTCCCGCAGCACCTCCGGCTCGATGAACAAACGTCCCTGGTGACCAGTGGAATGCCCGTGCCGGTCCAGGTAGGGAGAAGACATCGCCGCGGTGAACGTCTCGCACACGCCGTCGAGCATCAGCTTGACCGTGGTCGCCCGGAACTGGCCGTCGCTGGCCCGCTCGCGCCGGGCCAGTAGGTCATCGATCTGGTCGAGGCCCCGGGTCCGGTCCCACCACAGGGCGCCGACCACGTGGCTGCTGAGCATGCCGTAGTCGGCCGCCATCAGATATGCGTCGAACGAGTCCGGCATGCCCAGTTCGCCCGCCGCGCCGACGCAGGCGTCCTGGAAGCTGGTGATGCCCAGTGAGTGCAGGTGCGTCTGGCCCGCGACGAGTCCGGCGACGAGCTCGGCCGCCGACGTGATCGGCACGCGGTCCGCGACCAGCCGCATGGCCCCGTCGTGCAGCGTGCCCGTGGCCTGGCCAGATTCGTCCCGCTCGATCCGCCCGTCGATCGGGTCAGGGGTATCGGCGTCGATGCCCGCGAGCCGCAGAGTCCGCGTGTTCACCCAGGCGCTGTGGTGATCCCGGTTGGGCAGGAAGGCGGGCCGCCCGCCGGTGACGGTGTCCAGATCCGCCGCCGTCGGCAAGCCGCCGGGGAACGCCGACATCGTCCAGCCGCCGCCGAGCACCCAGCCGCCCGCGGGCAGGGCCGAACTGTAGTCGGCCACGGTGTCCAGGCATTCGTGCCTGGTCCGCAGGCCGAGCAGGTTACAGCGCAGGCTCTCCAGGCCGCCGCTGACCGCGTGCACGTGGGCGTCACCGAAGGCGGGCAGCGCCAGCCGCCCGTGCAGGTCGATGACCCGGGTGCGGCGGCCGGTCAGTTCCCGTATGTCGTCATCGGTGCCCAGGGCCTGGATCACGCCGTCCCGGACCGCCAGAGCCTGAACGAACCCGGACGGGTGCGCGGGCGTGCGGATCTTCCCGCTGGCGAAGACGAGGTCCGCCTCGGTGCTGCTCACCGCCATAGCCTCGCACCTTAGCCCGGTCCGTTCCAGTCCGTGCGCCGGGGAATTGGGTTGCCCCGGGTTGATCGGTGCTCGCCATCTGCCGTCGCGGGACCAGGCCGACCCAGCCGCGCCCTTCCTATGATCGGATGGGCGCATGAAGGTTCGGATCGGAGTGTCCCTGGGGCCGGCCGGAACGCCTGAGACGTTCGCGGACGCGGTCGACTGGCTCGAGCAGGCCGGGGTGGATTCGCTGTGGCTGCCGGAGAACGTCTACTCCCCGGTGGTGGAGCCGTTCATCGGCATGGCGTTCGCGCTGTCGCGGACCCGGCGGCTGAAAGCGGGCAGCGGGATCTCGGTGCTGCCCGGGCGGCATCCGGTGCTGGTGGCCAAGCAACTCGCCTCGCTGGCCGGCCTGGCTCCCCGGCGGGTGCTCCCGGTGTTCGGGCTGCAGCCGGCCCAGCCCGCCGAACGTGCGCTGTTCGGCGTGCCCGACGGCAAGCGCGCCGCCGTGTTCGATGAGTCGCTGCAACTGCTGCGGCTGCTGCTCAGCTCGGAGACGGTGTCGTTCAAGGGGGCGTTCTTCACCGTCTCCGACGCCAGCGTCGGCTCGCTGCCCGCCAAGCCGCTCGATATCTGGCTGGGCGGCTCGGCCCCCGCCGGGCTGCGCCGGGTGGGGCGGCTGGCCGACGGGTGGCTCGGCTCGCTGCTGACCCC
>JBAUAY010001136.1:0-5008 GCA_049676235.1 Streptosporangiaceae bacterium | reverse complement strand
GGCGAAGTCGACCTGGCCGCTGACCTGCCCGGTCGCCGGGTTGTACACGTCGCCGTGGCGCTCGGCCTCACCGTCCCAGGGCTTGCCGCCGATCCAGTGGGTTATGTGCTTCTGCGTCACTGAGCCTTCGTCTCCTCATTCACCGCGGTGAGGGCGTCGGTCAAGATGCTGAGCCCCTCCTTGGCCTCGGCCTCGGTCAGCGTCAGCGGCGGCGCCATCCGCAGCGTGTTGCCGACCAGGCCGCCCTTGCCGATCAGCAGACCGCGTTCCCTGGTGGCCTCGAGCATCTTGCCGGCCAGCGGCGGGCTCGGCTTGCTGGTGACCGGGTCGACGAGGTCGACGGCGAACATCAGGCCCTTGCCGCGCACGGCCCCCACGATGTCGATGTTCTTCGTGTTCTCGCGGAGTCCGTCGATGATGATCCGGCCGGTGACGGCGGCGTTACGCTGCAGGTCGTGGGAGAGAACGTAGTCGAGGGTGGCGTTGCCTGCCGCGGTCGCGATCGGGTTCCCGCCGAAGGTGGAGATGCCGTTGCCGCGGATCCCGTCGAGCAGGTCGCCGCGAGCGACCACGCCGCCGATGGCGAAGCCGTTGCCGAGGCCCTTGGCGAACGTCATCGCGTCCGGGACGATCCCGTGCGCGGAGATGCCCCAGAAGTGCTCGCCGGTCCGTCCCCAGCCGGTCTGCACCTCGTCGGAGATCAGCAGGATGCCGTGCTCGTCGAGGACCTCCTTGTACGCCGCGAACAGCCCGTCGGGCGGCATGGTGAACCCGCCCACGCCCTGGACCGGCTCGGCCAGCAGGCAGCCGACGTCGGCGGGGTGAATGCCGGCGGCCAGCAGGGCCCGGAGGTCTTCCACGCAGGCCTTGATGTAGTCGGCGTCGGAGAGGTTCTGGTAGGGAGCCAGGTGCCGGTCCGCACCATGCAGATAATGAGTGCCGAACGGGCTGTGGCTCGACATCTTCCAGGCCGCGTTGCCCGTCACGCTGACGGCGCCGAACGACCGGCCGTGATAGCTCCCGCGCATGGCGAGAACCTCATTGGCCTGGCGCGCGGTGAGCGCGGCGAGCAGCGCGGTCTCATTGGCTTCTGTCCCCGAGTTGGTGAAGAACACCTTGGCGCCGGAGATGCCGGACAGCTTGGCGATCTTCTCGGCGAGTTCGACCTGGCCGCGAATCAGGTACAGCGTCGAGGTGTGCATGACGCCGCTGGCGATCTGCCGCTCGACCGCGTCGCGTACCTCGGGTACGTCGTAGCCCAGCATGTTCGTGAGGATGCCGGCGAAGAAGTCGAGGTACCCGCGGCCCTGGGCGTCGGTGACCCGGCAGCCCTTGCCACTGACGATCTCGATCGGCTCGTCGTAGTAGATACCGACCCAATTGGGGATGACCGCGCGGTGGCGGGCGAGAAGCTCAGACATGGTTCCTAGTCTTCCTTGTTCCGGCGGGCGGGGGAACCGACACTATGTAATGTTTTTACCGGCTGGCTTTACAGGTAGTCTCTTGCCTTGTCATGCTGCCCACCGTTGGTGACCTGCTCGGCCTCGACGTGATCCGCCGGGGCAGCCCGCAGGTAGTCGCGGGCTCCGCCGGCCTGGGCGCCCGCGTCCGCTGGGTGCATGTCCTCGAGCTGGCGGACGCCGCGCACCTGCTGCAAGGCGGTGAGCTGGTGCTGACCACTGGGGTGGCGTTGCCCTCCGAGCCTTCGCTGCTGGCTCGCTACGCCGCTGACCTGGCTTCTGTGGGTGGGACCGGGGTGAGCGCCCTGGCGGTGGAGCTGGGCCGCAGGTACGTCGGGTCCCTGCCTTCGGCCCTGGTCCGCGCCGCGGCCGACAGCGGGCTGACGCTGATCGCCTTCAAGCGCGAGGTTCCGTTCGTCGAGATCACCGAGGCGGTGCACGCCAGGATCATCGACGCGCAGCTTGAGGAACTGCGCGCGTCGGAACGTCTGCACGAGGCCTTCACCGAACTCTCCGTGGCGGGAGCATCGCCTGACGAGATCGTTCGGCAGGCCGCGATCCTGGCCGGCCGGCCGGTGATCCTGGCCGATCTGTCGCACCGGGTGCTGGCCTGCGAGCCGGGCAGCGCCGATCCCGCGCGGCTGCTGGCCGGCTTCGCTCGACGCAGCCGCACGCTCAGCGCTTCGAGCGCTTCCGGGCGGACGGTCTACGACGAGGCCGCGGGGTGGCTCTTCACCCCAGTCGGCGCGCGGGGCGAGGACTGGGGTCGCGTGATCCTGGTCTGCGACGGCCCGCCGGGCGGCACAGACACCGTGCTCATCGAGCGGGCCGCCACCACGCTAGCGCTCGGCCGCCTGCTCACCAGACACCAGGAAAGCCTAGACCGGCAGGCTCACCGTACGCTGATCACCGGCATCATCAGCCAGGCCCACGCCGACCCGGCCGAGGCCGCGGTGCGGTCCAGGGCGCTCGGGGTCCCGGTAGACGGCCGCCGGCTCATCGCCATGGTGCTCAGGCTGCGCGATCCTTCCGGCCCCGGGACACTCGGCGTGTCCGCACACGCGCGGGTGCTCGACGTCGCCGACGCGGCGGCCGCCGCCTGTCGCGCCGAGCGGATTCCATCCCTGGTCGGAACGCTGGACGACGCCCGCGCCGGGGCCATGCTCTCGCTCAGCCCGCGAGCCGACCCGGATCGTGTCCTGGTTGGCCTGGCGGCGCGGATCAGCGAGCGGGTCGGTGCCTCCCCGGACGGACTGGTGATCGGGGTGGGCGCCGCGGCCGGATCCATCAGGGACGTACGCCGCTCGTTTCTCGAGGCCAGCCAGGTGGCCGACGTGGCGGCGGAACGCCCGGACGGCTGGAGTGCCGAGGGCAGCTCGGACCGGCCCTCGTTCTACCGGCTGGCTGACCTGCGCCTGCGCGGGCTGCTCCACCTGCTCCGCGACGACCCGCGGGTGCAGACGTTCGTGGAACGGGAACTCGGCCCGCTGCTCGCCTCCGAGCCGGACACGTCGCTTCTCGACGTGCTCGGCGCCTACCTCGCGGCCGGCGGGAACAAGGCGGCGGCGGCCAAGAGGTCGCACCTGGCCAGGCCGACGTTCTACGAACGGCTCCGGCGGATCGAGCGAATCCTCGGCACCGACCTGGGTTCGGCCGAATCCCGGACGTCACTGCACGTGGCCATGCTGGCGCTGGATGCGGCCCGGACGGGCTAGCGGACGGCAGCCGCGTCAGGCGTCGAGGACCTGATCGACGCGTTCGACGACGGGAGCCTCACAGCTCCACGGGAAGTTGATCCAGCGATCGGTGCGCTTCCATACGTAATCGCACTTCATCAACGACCGGGGCTTCTCGTAGATGACGGCCGAACGCACGTCCTCGACGTGGTCCTTGATGAAGGCGTGGACGAGTTCGATCGTTCGGCCCGAGTCGGCGACGTCGTCGGCGATGAGCACCTTTTGGGCCGAGAAGTCCACTGCGCTCGGCACCGGCGGCAACATGACCGGCATGTCGAGCGTGGTGCCGACTCCGTCGTAGAACTCGACGTTCATCACGTGCAGGTTCTTCACCGCGAGCGCATAGCCGAGCGAGCCGGCCAGGAAGAGACCCCCGCGGGCGATCGACAGGATCAGGTCAGGTTCGAAGCCATCGGCAGCGATAACCTCCGCCAGCTCGCGAGACGCCTCACCGAACCGTTGCCAGCTGAGATTCTCACGCTCGTCGTTCATGGCCGCCTCATCATCTAAGTGGTCGTAGTTCATCGGCCCGGGTCACCGCGGGGCTAGCCAGCCTCGAGCACCGGGCCCTGGCCGGCCTCGCGCGCCGAGCGCTCGAGCCGGCTCCGGTAGCTCTCCCACCACGCCTGATCGGCGGCCGCCATGCTGTCGTTGCCGTTACGCAGACCGGTGGCGCCATCGATGAGCTCGCGGACGATGTCGGCCTGCCCGGCGTGCCGGTCGGTCTCGGCGATCATGTGGACCAGGATCTTGTGGAGTGTCACCTCACTGCGCTCATCCGGCCACCACGGCACATGACCGATCGCGTCCAGCGCGAGCGTGCCGATGGTGGCGTCGGAGTGCGCCCAGGCCCGCTGGTACAGGCCGGTGATCTGCTCGCGCGACTCGTCGGTGGTGGCCCACATGTCCGCGTTGGGTTCGGCGTCGTCCTCCAGCCACGGCAGCCGCTCGTTGAACGGGCGCCCGAAGCAATCCCCGAAGTACCCGAGCTCGACGCTGGCCGCATGCTTGATGAGTCCCAGCAGGTTGGTGCCGGTGGGCACCATCGGGCGGCGGATGTTGTACTCCGAGAGCCCGTCGAGCTTCCACAGCAGGGCTTCGCGTGCGTCCTGCAAATAGCGGTGAAGGTCCGTTTTCGGATCCGATCCGGTCATGCCGACAGTCTGCCACCGCAATTGCGCCGACTGTAAATCTCAGTGGATCGTATATGGTTCTGCTAGCCCGCCGCCTCATGACGAAAGGCGCCTCGTGACCAGGACGGCCAGTACCGCCGACATCATCGTGCAGTCGCTGATCAGCCACGGTATCGACACGGTCTTCGGGATACCAGGCGTGCAGACCTACCCGTTGACCGACGCGATGGCGCGGTCGGGCCTTCGGCTGATCGGTGCCCGGCACGAGCAGACCGTGGCCTACATGGCGTTCGGCTACGCGCAGGCAACGGGCCGGACCGGTGTTTACTCGGTGGTACCCGGCCCCGGATTCCTGAACTCAAGCGCCGCCCTGATCTCGGCTTACGGCGCGAGCGCCCCGGTGGTGTGCATCACCGGGGAGATCCAGTCGGCGTTCATCGGCCGCGGCCTCGGCCACCTGCACGAGCTGCCCGATCAGCTCGCGACGATGCGCTCGCTGACCAAGTGGGCGGCCACCGTCGAGCACCCCAGCCAGGCCAGCGAGCTGACCGCCCAGGCGTTCTACCACGCCAGGTCGGGACGGCCGCGCCCGACCGCGATCGCCGTCCCCCGGGATGTGCTGGCCGCGCCCGTGCCGTCGGGCTCCCTGCCGGTCAACGCCGCGCCGGTACCCCTGCAC
>JBAUAY010001135.1:0-1822 GCA_049676235.1 Streptosporangiaceae bacterium | reverse complement strand
GCACCGGGATCGGCGCGAGCCGACGGGCCAGGTCCGCGGCGAACTCTCGGGCACCGGCCGCGGCGGCGCCTTCGCGGCCGGACAGCGATGTGGGCAGCCCCACGATGACCTCTATCGCGCCCTGGTCGGCGACCAGCCTGGCCAGTTCGGCCCGGGCCAGCTCGGCCTTCGCGCCGGGGCCGGACGGAAGCACCGTCAGCGGGGTGGCCAGAACGCCGCCCGGGTCGCTGCGGGCCACTCCGACACGGACCGAACCGACGTCCACCGCCAGTCGCACCCCGGACCGGAACGGACGCTGCGTGAACGGGCGCTGCACAGGCGGAAGCTGCCTCACCGGCGCGGATTCTGACACGGTGAAGCCCCCGGAAGGTCGCAGGAGCATGTCAATACGTTACCTACCGGACCTGACTGTGTCCCCCAAAGCCCGACGAACAGCCTCAAATGCCTCATCTATGACGCCGGGGTGACTGTCGGAGATCGGGAGGCCGCCGCCCTGGGCGACGTCCGGCTTCCCGCCGCCGTTACCGCCGAGGACGCGCGCGGCCGTCCCCACCAGGGAACCCGCTGATAGGCCGGCGCCGCGGCCCGCCTCGTTGACCGCGATGACCACGACCGGCTTGTCCGCGGGCACGCCGATGATCACGACCACCGCGGGGCGCCCGCGCGGCACCCGCCCGCGCACGTCGAGCGCGAGCTTGCGGATGTCGTCGGGCTCGGTCCCGTCCGGCACTCGGTGCGCGACCAGTGCCATCCCGTTGATGTCCTCTGCGGCGGCCGCGATTTCGCCGGCCGACTCGAGCAGCCGGGCCGCCCGCAGCCGCTGCAGCTCGCGCTCGGCCTCCCTGAGCCGGGACACCACCGCGGAGATCCGCTCGGGAAGCTGCTCGCGCGGCGTCTTGAACTGCTCGCTGAGCTGGCTGACCAGCGTGCTCTCCCGGGCCAGGAACCGGAACGCGTCGATGCCCACCAGCGCCTCGATGCGGCGCACGCCCGATCCGATGGACGCCTCGCCGAGCACCTTGATCAGGCCGAGCTGGCCGGACCGGGCCACGTGCGTGCCGCCGCACAGCTCGCGGGAGTAGTCGCCGACCTCGACCACGCGGACCTGGTCGCCGTACTTCTCGCCGAACAGCGCCAGCGCGCCCATCTCGCGGGCTTCGGACTGGGAGGTGTAGTACGCGCGCACGTCCAGGTCGTTGACCAGGACCTCGTTGACCTCGTCTTCGGTGTCTCGGAGCACCGACAGCGGCACCGCGCCCGGCGCGGTGAAGTCGAACCTGAGCCTGCCCGGCGCGTTCTCCGAGCCCGCCTGCGCGGCCGACTCCCCCAGCGCGCCGCGCAGCGCCCGGTGCACGAGGTGGGTCGCGGTGTGCGACCGGGACAGCGCGCGGCGGCGCTCGACGTCGACCTGCGCGAGCGCGGGCGCGTTCACCATGACTTCGCCGGAGGCGACCCGTCCGCGGTGCACGATGAGCCCGGGCAGCGGGGTCTGCACGTCGAAGACCGCGACCTCGCCGCCATCGGAGGTGATGGTGCCCGTGTCGGCGAGCTGGCCGCCGCCCTCGGCGTAGAACGGGGTGCGGTTGAGCACCACGTCCACTTCGGTGCCGGCGCCCGCCGCCGGCACCGGCACGCCTTTGACCAGCAGGCCGAGGATCGTCGCCTCACCGGAGATCTGGTCATAGCCGGTGAAGGTGACCGCGCCGGATCGCTCGAGCATCTCGGCGAACGCGGAGATGTCGGCGTTGCCGGTCTTCTTCTCGGCCGCGTCGCGCTTCGCGCGGTCCCGCTGCTCGGCCATGAGCCGGCGGAAACCCTCCTC
>JBAUAY010001134.1:0-3116 GCA_049676235.1 Streptosporangiaceae bacterium | reverse complement strand
GACCTCGGCGGCGCGGTTGGCGGCGTCCAGCTCACCGCGCCGTTCCCGCACGCTGGCTTCGGCGCGGGCCAGGTCGTCGCGGTTACGCAGCGCGACCTGCCGGCGCCGCTGCCGGTCCGCGAGGCGTTCGTTCTCGCGGAGCAGGTCCAGGGCCTGGTCCAGGTCGCCGCGGTAACCGGTGACCTGGCTCGCGCTGGCCACGGCTTCGGCGGTGGCGGTCTCGGCCAGCTGGGCGGCCCAGGTGGCCGACGGGAGCCGCGAGCCGGGCAGAGACGGGGCAGACGCGGACTGTGGTTCTGAGGAAGGCTCCGGGTCGTCGGAGTCTTCCAGTCCGGCGGCCTGGGTGACGCGGGCGAGGTGGGCCGTGATCCCGCCTTCCGCCTCCTCGACCGCGCGCGCCGTGACCCGGCGGCGGTCTGCGAGCCACTCCTCGACCGCGTGGAACCGGTCGGTGCCGAACAGCCGCTGCAGCAGCTTGGCCCGGTCGCCGGCGTCGGCGTGCAGGAACTTCGCGAACTCGCCCTGCGGCAGCAGCACGACCTGGAAGAACTGGTCGGCGGACATCCCCATCAGGTCGGCGATCTCGGTATCGGCCTCCCCCGCCCGGGTGGAGACGGCCCGCCAGGACGCGCCGGTGGACTCCTCGAGCAGGACCTTGGCCTGCTCGGTCGTGCTGCCGGTGCCGCGGAGCTTGGGGCGCTCCTGCTCCGGCTTGCGGGTGATCCGCATCCGGCGGCCGCCGATGGTCGCCTCGAGCTCGACCTCGGTCGGCGTGCCCGGCGCCGCGTGATCCGAGCGCAGCCGCCTGGCCTTGCCGCGTTCACCGGGCACCCGGCCGTACAGCGCGAACCCGATGGCGTCGAGCAGCGTGGTCTTGCCCGCGCCCGTCTCGCCGTGCAGCAGGAACAGCCCGGATGAGGCCAGATCATCGAAGCTGACCTCCACCGTGCCGCCGAACGCGCCGAACGCGGTCACGCGCAGCCGGTGCGGGCGCATCAGCTGGCCGCCCCTTCGGCATCGACGCGGACGGCCTCGAACGCGCTTCGCAGCAGTTGTTCCTCGCCTGCCGTGGGCGGCGCGTGGCTGACGTGCCTGACGAACTCGGCGGCGATGGACTCGTCGTCGCGGCCCGCGACCCTAGCCCGGTACCCGCCCCCGTCAGGCACCGCGCCCTCCGGCTCGAACGCGAGCACCAGGACATGCGGGAACCGGGCGCGCAGGGCGTCCATCGCCCCCTCGGGGCGGCTCGGGTCGGTGAGCGTGACGGACACGAAGTCGTCCTGGTGCGCGGCGTAGGCGGCCGAGCCGAGCAGGTCGGCGAGCCGGCCGCGGAGCACACTCAGCCGCCGGTGAGTGGGCGCGGGCACCTGCTCCGCGTGCGCCGCCCCCGCGCCGTCCAGCTCGACCAGCCAGCTGCCCTTGCGGTGCGACGCCTCAGAAAACGAGTACGGCAGCGGCGAGCCACTGTAGCGCAGGTGCGGAGCGATGGTCTGCTGGCCGTGCAGGTGGCCCAGGGCCACGTAGCCGAACCCGCCGAACAGCTCCGCGGGCACCTGGCCGACGCCGCCGACGGTGATGTCGCGCTCGGATTCGCTGACCGTTCCCCCGGTGACCCAGCCGTGCGCCATGACGACCCGGCGCTTTATGCCGCGGGCTTCGGCGTCGGCCCGGATGCAGGCGACGGCGTGCCCGAGCACCCCGGCGTGCCCGCGGGGTGCCTCACCGTCGCCGGGCCCGGCCGGGGGAAGCTCGCCGCGGACGGCGTCCGGCTCGAGGTACGGCACCCCGTAAACGGCCACCGGCCCGTGGACGTCGGTGAGCACGACCGGCCGGGCCAGCGCGCCGGGCCGGGTGCGCAGGTGCACACCCGCCTTCTCCAGCAGGCCGCTGCCGAACCCGAGTCGGCGGGCCGAGTCATGGTTTCCGCTGATCAACACGATGGCGGCTCCGGTGTCGTGCAACCGGAGCAGGGCGTCCTCGCACAGCTCGACGGCGTCGACCGGCGGCACCGCGCGATCGTAGATGTCCCCGGCGACCAGCACCGCGTCTACCTTCTCGGCGCGGGCCACCTCTACCAGGTGATCGAGGAATGCGGACTGCGCCGCCCGGAGATCCGCGCGATGCAGTGACCGGCCGAGGTGCCAGTCCGAAGTGTGCAGCAACCGCATGGGCCGGACCCTAGCGGAGGGCACCGACATTACGCCGGGGTACGCGCCGACGGCGGAGAACGTATTTGCGCGCTGCTGTGGTCATCTGCCACCGCCGGTCGTACCGGGTTGCGTACTCTTGCTGGCCATGAGTGTACAGCGGCGCTACCTGCCGTCCGCCCTGGCGGCCACGGTGCTCTGCGGCACCCTATTGAGCGGTTGCAGCTCATCGCCTGTGCCGCAGACGACGGCGAACGCCTACCTGACGGCCTGGGCCCGGCAGGACTGGGCGGCGATGCGGCAGCTGACCAGCGACCCGCCGGCCGACTTCACGTCGGTGAACCGGGCCGCGTTCAGCAAACTGACCGTCCGCCGGGCCAGTTTCGCGGCCGGCCCGATGTACACGAACAACTCGGCGGCCAGCGCGCCGGTCACCGAGCGGCTCACGCTGGCCGGCCTGGGCACCGTCACCCTCTCCTCCGCCCTGCATCTCGTGCTGGTACAGGGCAAGTGGCTGGTGAAGTGGTCGCCGGCCACGATCGCGCCGCAGCTGCGCGCCGCGGACCAGCTATCCCTGCAGACGACCTGGCCGGCACGCGCGGCCATCCTCGGCGCGGACGGCACGCCGCTGACCAGCCAGGGCCAGGTGGTGACGATCGGCGTCGAGGGCGCCCGGATAAAGGACGCCGCCTCGCTCCGGTCGGCGCTGGTCGCCGCGGGTGCCCCCGCCGCCGCGGTCGGCACCGCGCTCACCGCGGCAAGGACCCATCCGACGTACTTCGAGCCGGTCTTCACGGTGACCCGGGCGCGCTACGAGCAGCTCCAGCCGACCATCTACCCGATCCCAGGCACGGTGTTCCAGTCCGGCACCGCGCTGAGCGCCCTGACGCCCGGCCTGAGTGACGGGGTGGTCGGCACGGTCGGGCCGGTGACGGCGGAGCAGCTCAGCCGGCTCGGCGCGCCGTACAC
>JBAUAY010001133.1:0-4939 GCA_049676235.1 Streptosporangiaceae bacterium | reverse complement strand
CGGCAACCTCGCGCGCGCCGGCGGCCAGCACCGGCCCGGCGGCGGTGTCCGCGCGTAGGACGACGCCCGGGTCCAGCACCGCCACCAGCGCCTCGAAGTCGCCGCCGCGGGCCGCGGCCAGGAAGGCGTCGACGACCGTCCGCTGCCTGGCCGGGTCGGTATCCTGCGCCGGGACGGCGCCGCGCACGCGTAGCCGCGCGCGGCTGGCCATCATCTTCGTCGCGTCGGGTGACCGGCCGAGCATGCGCGCGATCTCGTCGAACGGCACCGCGAACATGTCGTGCAGCACGAACGCGAGACGCTCGGCGGGGGTCAGCGTCTCCAGCACCACGAGCAGGGCGAGGCCGACGGAGTCGGCCAGCAGGGCCTCGGCCTCCGGGTCCGACTCGTCGCCGTACGTCACGACCGGATCGGGCAAGCGGACGTCGAGGGCGTCCTCGCGGCGGGCGGTGCGGGCGCGCAACATGTCCAGGCACACGCGGCCCACCACGGTGGTCAGCCAGCCGCTGAGGTTCTCGATGGCGCTCTCGTCGCTGCGGGCCAGGCGTAGCCATGCCTCCTGCACCGCGTCCTCGGCCTCGGTAAGCGAGCCGAGCATCCGGTAGGCGACGGCGCGCAGCCGTCCCCGCTCGGCGTCGAATCGCTCGGCCAGCACGTCGCGCTCGTCCATCAGCCCACCTTCCGCGGCCGGGTCGTCGGTTATTGCATGACGAGTATCGACGCCTAAAGGTAACGCTCGCCGATGGTCACTCGGCCTCCCGAGGGTAAGTGACAGGCAGAGCCCGGATCCCGCGGCTGGCGGGACCCGGGCTTCGTGCCTGGCTGGTTAGCGGACCTGAGCGAGTTCCGCGACCGGCTCGGCAGCGAGGCTGCCCGCTTCCGGCCGGCGCAGCCGGGGCAGGAACAATGCGGCGGCCGCGGCGACGGCCACTGCCGCCGCGCCGACCCAGACCGCGGGGGCCAGGCCGGAGACGAACGCGGTCCCGCTGGCGTAACTGCCGTGAGCGGAGAACACCGCGCCGAGTACGGCGATCCCGAAGACGCCGCCCAGTTCCCTGATCGCGTTGTTGGCACCGGAGGCGATGCCTTCCTGGTCCCGCCGTACCGAGCTGAGCACGACGTTGGCGACGGGCGCGAAGAACAGGGACATGCCGACGCCGGAGACGACGAACGCCGGGACCAGGGTGAGGTAGGGCACGGTGGGGCTGACCACCGTGGCCAGCCAGCCGAGCCCGATGGCCTGCAGGCCCAGCCCGGTGGCCAGCAGCGCACGCCCGCCGATGCGGTCGGACAGCGCGCCCGCGACCGGGGCGATGAACACCGGCATCGCGGTCCACGGCAGCGTCCGCAGTCCGGCTTGCAGCGGGCTGTAGTGCTGAACGACCTGGAGGAACTGCGCGAGCAGGAAGATCGAGCCGAACATGCCGAAGAACATCAGCAGCGAGGCCAGGTTGGTCACGGCGAAGCCCCGGCTGCGGAACAGGTACAGCGGGAGCATCGGCTGGCGCGCCCGCAGTTCCCAGCCGATGAACGCGGCCACGAGCAGCGCGCCGATCACGAGGGGCGGCAGGACGGTGACGCTGGTCCAGCCGTGGTCGTTGCCGCGGACGACGCCGAGCACGATACCGAGCAGGCCGACGCTGGCCAGGACCAGGCCCGGCAGGTCCAGGCTGGTCGAGGGCCCGCGGCTCTCGGTGAGCCGGAGCCGGGCGATCGGCAGCAGTGCGACACCGATCGGCACGTTCAGCCAGAAGATCCACTGCCAGGATGCGCCTTCCACGACCGCCCCGCCGACCAGCGGGCCGATGGCAATGGCCAGGCCGCCGACGGCTCCCCAGGCGCCCAGGGCCAAACCGCGGCGTTGCGGGGAAACCGCCGCCGACAGCAGCGTGAGGGTCAGCGGGATCAAGAAGGCGGCGCCGACGCCCTGCACGGCCCGGGCGGTCACCAGGGCGCCGATGCCCGGCGCGAGCGCGGCGGCGGCCGACCCGCCGGTGAACAGCGCAAGGCCGATCGTGAACATGCGGCGGCGGCCGTACCGCTCCCCAAGCGTGGCCCCGGTGAGCAGCAGGACCGCGAAGGTGAGGGTATAGGCGTTCACCGTCCACTGCAGCCCCTCGAGCGAGGCGTGCAAGTGCTCCCGGATCGACGGCAGCGCCGTGGTCACCACGAGGTTGTCGAGCGAGGCCATGAACAGCGCGGCCGAGGTAATGGCGAAGGTCCATGCGGTGGGGTGTCTGGTGGTCATTCCCGTCTCCTAGGTATTGAGTGATCACTACCTTGTGGGGTCAAAAAAAAATTACGCAGGCGAGTCCTTGGGGCACCAGCGCGTCCACCTTTCGTCGACGGCGGGGAGGTCCATGGCCGCGGCGACGTTCATCAGCATGCCGACGGCGAAGAAGTCCACCACGCGCTGGAAGGGCAGCCCGGTCAGCCTCTCGGTCAGCTCCCAGAGCTTCTTGTAGCCGGCCCGGGTCACCTCGCGGATCTCGGGGTCGTCGCAGGCAGCATAGGCCTGCATCTGCAGCAGCAGCATTGTCCGGTCATCGAGCAGGAGCTCGTAGGCATCGGCCATCGCATCCAGCGCCTGGTCACCGGTCCGGTCGCCGGCCGCCGCGACGAAGGTGTCCTCCACCCGGCGGAAGCACCGATCCACCAGGGCGAGGAACAGCGCCTTCTTGGTCGGGAACAGCCGGAACAGGTACGGCTGGCTGATCCCGGCCTGCCGGGCGACATCCTCGGTGGAGGTGCCCGCCAGCCCATGAGCGGCGAACTCGGCGACGGCGGCCTCGAGGACCATCTCGCGGCGCTCCGCCGCGGGCATCCGCTGCCTTGTCTCTGTCATGACGATTAAGATAGTGATGAATCACTACCTTGTCAAGGACGGGGCGGACGGTCAGCCGGCCCACACCGACTTGATGTTGCAGAACTCGCGGATGCCGTGAACGGAAAGCTCCCGGCCGTGCCCGGAGCTCTTGATACCGCCGAACGGGAGCTGGGAATAGGACGTCACGCTGCCGTTGACGAAGACCATCCCGGCCGCCAGATCCCGGATGAACCGGCTCCGTTCAATATCGTCACTAGTCCACACGCTGGCACCCAGCCCGAACTCGGTGCCGTTGGCCAGCTCAACCGCCGCATCGATGTCCGGGACCCGGTACAAGCTGGCCACCGGGCCGAAAGCCTCCTCGCCGTACAGGCGCATCTCCGGCGTGATCCCGGCCAGCACGGTCGGCGGGTAGTAGTACCCGGGCCCCTCGGGGGCGGCGCCGCCGCACAGCGCCCTAGCGCCCTTGGCAACCGCGTCGGCCACGAGATGCTCGACGTCGTCGCGCTGCTGCTCGGAGGCCAGCGGGCCTACGTCGGTGGTGTCCAGCATCGGATCGCCGACGGTCTGGGCGGACATCTGTTCGGTGAAGAGCCGCTCGAAGGTGTCGTAGACCGCGTCGTGGACGATGAAGCGCTTGGCGTTGATGCAGGACTGGCCGTTGTTCAGCAGGCGCGCGAAGGTGCCCACCCGGGCCGCGGCCGCCAGGTCGGCCGAGGGCATGACGATGAAGGGGTCACTGCCGCCCAGTTCGAGCACGACCTTCTTGACCTCGCTACCGGCGATGGAGGCCACCGACGACCCGGCGGGCCCGGAACCGGTGAGCGTCGCGGCCATCACCCGGCGATCGCGCAGGATCGCCTCGACCCGCGCGGAGCCGACGAGCAGGGTCTGGAAGGTCCCCGGCGGGAACCCGGCCCGGGCGAACAGATCCTGGATGAACAGCGCGGTCTGCGGCACGTTCGAAGCGTGCTTCAGCAGTCCGACGTTGCCGGCCATCAGGGCGGGGACGGCGAAGCGCATGGCCTGCCAGAGCGGGAAATTCCACGGCATGATGGCCAGGACCGGCCCGAGCGGCTGATAGCTGACGTAGGCGCTCTCGGCGCCCACGGCGCCGGCATCGGCGGGCTCGTCGGCGAGGAACCCCGCGGCGTGCTCGGCGTAGTACCGGCAGGCGCTGGCGCACTTGGCGACCTCCTGCCGGGCGGCGGCCAGCGTCTTGCCCATCTCGGTGGTCATCATGGCCGCGATCTGTTCTTGTTCCTTGTCCAAGAGGCCGGCTGCGTTGTGCATCCACCCGGCCCGTTCGGCCAAGCTAGTCAGGCGGTAGCTTTCGTACGCCGTCGCCGCGGCGGCCAGGCAGCGTTCGACGTCCGCCTCGCTCAGCTCGTCAAAGGTCTTCAGGGTCTGCCCGGTCGCGGGGTTGATGGTCGCGATCGCCACGGTGTGCTCCTTCCGGTATGTTCGCATCCAGCAGCGTGGTCGAGCCGGCCGGACGCGTGACCGCGTCCGTGGTTCGCTTCCGGAGGCGCTCGAGCAACTCGCCGTCGCCGAGCGGGATGGTGGCCTCCAGGCGGGTGCTCGCCTGAACCTCAGGTGAGTCCATGACGGCATCGACCAGGTTCGCCCGGTGACCGGCGGGAACGTCCGGGGACGTCGCATGCAGCGATGTCCGGGCCGTCCCCTCCGGGCCCTTGGCCGTCGTCACCTCGGCGGCCGCGACGACCCGGTCTCCGTCCTTGACTTCGACGTGACGCGGCGAATCAGGGTTCGCCATGGGATGCCTCCTGAGGATCGCTGGTACCGGCCAGACCAAGCGCGCCAGGTCCGTCTCCCTTGCCTTGGCGTGGCCCCTGGCCAACCCGGCACGCACAGCCACATTGCTGCCGGAGGTCCGGTTACTGCCTTGCCCGGGCCTGTCCGGATGAAACCGGCCCACGGTGGACATGTGTGAACCGTCGCACGGGGGCAGCGGGGAGACCTGCTTATCGTACGGGCGGCGGGGTTCCCTCGGCGCTGGCCGCGAGCGCGGCGTCCCACCCGCAGACGACACAGGCATGCCGGAAGGCCGAACGGGTGAACTCCAGAGCGGTGGCGTGCGGATCCGCGGCC
>JBAUAY010001132.1:0-6984 GCA_049676235.1 Streptosporangiaceae bacterium | reverse complement strand
GCGCTGCTGCTCGCCGTCTCCGCCTGGGCGTCCGACGGGATCTCCGAGGACACGGCGCGGACGGCGGAGATCTTGTCGGCCGCGGGCTGGCGGGTCGCGGTGGCCAGCGCCAGCACGCCGCTCGCGGCCGCCTGGCAGCAGCTGCACCGGCCTGCGGACCGGCCGCTGTCCGTCAGTGGCTTCGGCGAGCCCATGGGGACCGGAGGTGATGGGCGGTGACGCTGAACGGGCGGATGACGGTGACGACCGCGGTGGCCTGCGTACTGGCCTCGACCGCGCTGCTGCCGCTGTTCAGCAACTCCCTGTGGTTCGCCATCGCTATCGGCGGGGTGATCGTCGTCGCGGCGGCCGGGGCGCTGACCCGGCTGCGCACGCTGCCGGTGGCGGTCTGCCTGGCCGCCAGCGTGGCGGGCCTGCTGCTGTACCTGAACCTGGTCTTCGAGGCCCGGCACTCGCTGCTGTTCGTGATCCCCACCCCGGCCTCGCTCAGCCGCCTGTTCGAGCTCGTGGGCACCGGGATCAACGATTCGAGGAGGTACGCCCCTCAGGTACCGAACCTGCCCGGCCTGCTGCTGCTGGCCGCCGGCGGGGTAGCCATCACCGCGGTGCTGGCCGACCTGATCGCGGTGCGGATGCGGTCCACCGCGCTGGCCGGGCTGCCGCTGCTCCTCCTGTTCACCGTGCCGATCATGATGAACGCCTCGCACGACCAGTTCGTCACCGGCGTGGTGTTCTGCCTGGGCGGGGCGGGATACCTGGCCATGCTCAGCGCCGACGGCCGGGAACGGATCCGGGTCTGGGGCCGCCTGGTCTCGCTGTGGCGCTCGACCCCGCGATATGACGAGGCCTTTGACGGGGAGGACGGCCGCGCCGGTGCGCCGTACCGGGTCCGCGGGCGGCGTCCGGGCCCGGATACCCGGGCGCTGGCCGCGGCGGGCCGGCGGGTCGGGCTCGCCTCTATCGTGCTGGCGCTGTGCGCGCCGCTGCTGCTGCCTGGCCTGCACCCGAGCAAGCTGTTCTCCTCGGGACCAGGCATTGGCGGCAACGACGGCGGCGGCGTTGGCGTGTCCCTGTCGCTGCCGAGCGCCCTGGCCGAGACCGTCACGCAGCTGCACGAAAGCCGCCCGAGCACGGTATTCACGTATACCACCAGCGCCTCGCCGACCCAGCAGAGCAACGACGCGGAGTACTTCAGCCAGTACGTGTTCGACACCCTGGCCGACGGGGGCTGGCAGGTCGACAACTATCCGGCCCACGCGGTGCCGATCGGGCAGATCCCCGACCCCCAGGGCCTGACCGACGCCACGTCGGCTCAGACCCTGACGACGACGGTCAGCGTCAGCCAGGGCTTCCCCAGCCCAGGCTCGCAGCCGACGTTCCTGCCGCTGCCCTATCCGGCCATCCACGTCAGCGCGCCGGGAAAGTGGCTGGCCGACCCCGATCTCATGGTGTACTCCACCAGCGACCCCATCGCCGGCCGGTCCTACTCGGTAGCGAGCGTCGAGGTGGATCCGAGCCAGGCGCAGCTTGAGTCGGTGCCCGGTCTGGCCAAGACGGCGACCGTGGCGGCGGATCTGCAGCTTCCCTCGTCATACCGGGTGCCGGCGCTGAAGAAAGTGGCGGACCTCTACACGGCCGGCCAGACCAGCGAATTCGGCAAGGTGGACGCGCTGGCGAACTGGCTCTCCGGCGGGCAGTTCAGCTACAACCTCACCGCGGCGCCGTTGAGCAGCGCGGCGGGCCTGCTGAACTTCCTGACCAAGACGAAGAGCGGCTTCTGCGTGCAGTATGCCTACGCGATGACCGTGCTGACCCGCCTGCTCGGCATCCCGGCCCGGTTCGTGGTCGGCTACACGGCGGGCACACGGCTCAAGAACGGCAGCTACGAAGTCAGGAACACCGACGCGCACGCGTGGACCGAGGTCTACTTCCCGACCTTTGGCTGGATCCGCTTCGAGCCCACGCCGGCTGGCCAGGGCACCGCGAACCCCCCGAACTACATGACCAGCGGGACGGGGCGCGGTGGGCTCGGCACGACCAACCCGATCATCGGGGCGACCGTCGGGCCGGGTAACAAGAACCCAGGCCTGGGCAGCACCGGGTTTAACCGGATTCGCCCGCAGGGCGGTTTGGGTGGGTCGGCGGCGGGTTCGGCGGGCGGCCGGGCCAGGACGCCGTGGACCGCGGTAGCCCTGGCCGTGATCGCGGCGCTCGCACTGGCCTTCGGCCTGATCACGATCGTGGCCCCGCCCGCCAGGCGGACCCTGGCCGCCCATCCGGAAACCCGCCGTCGCAGGCCCCCCGCCGCCACCATCGCCATAGCCGCGACCGCTGCCACCGCGCTGGTCGCCCTGGTCCTGTACCGGCTGATGGCTCACACCGCGGGCCTGAACCTGGGCGCCGGCTGGGCCACCGTCGGGCTCGCATTCGCCGCCACCGCCGCCTTCGCCCTGATCGCCCCCGCCACGTTCCGCCTCGCCACACGCCGCTGGCGCTGGATCAGAGCCCGCGACGACGCCAGCCGCGCCCACGCCGCCTGGCGCGAATTCCACGACGACCTCACGGACTTCGGCGTCACCAGCCGCCCCAGCGAACCACCCCGCACCCTGGCCGCCCGCGTCACCACCACCCTGCCCGCACCCGCCGCGGCCGCCGTCACCCGGCTCGCCCTAGCTGAAGAACGCGCCAGCTACGCTGCCCGCCCCACCGGATCACAGCACCTGCGCCACGATGGCACCACCGCCCGCCGCGGACTAGCCGCCACGGCCGGCCGCACCACCCGCTGGCGCGCCACCGTCTTCCCCGTCTCTATGATGACCACCCTTACCCAGGCCGCCACCCGTATCCCCGACCACGCCACCGCACTCAAGCCGCGCCAGAAGACCTGACGTAGGGGTGGCTGGGCCGATGGCTGCCGGTGCTGGCCGGTTCGGGCCAGCCGGGCGCTGACGCCCCGGTGCCTGCCGGAGAGGCGGCCGGGGCCGCTACATCCTGCGGTCACCCTCCTGCCGGCGGCGCCACCGCTCTTCCATCCGTTCCATCATCCGGGCGCGCCTGGACTGTCCCGGACGGCCTGGACCGGATTGGACCTGGCCCTTCGTATTGGCCTTTGCGCGCGCGGGCTTCGCGGGCCGGACCCTGGCCAGGTGCCGCCGCCAGCTGACCACGGCCCACACCAGGGACAACAGCATAAGCGCCCCCCCGGCTGCCTCAAGGTACAGGCGGTGGGTGACCACCCCCGCCGCGAGCAGGCCAGCACCGCCGACGACGCCGATGATGCCCTGGGCCAGCTTGCGCTTATAGTGCACCCGAGGGTCACTGGAGCGCACGAGACGCCCGAACTTCGGATCCTCCCTGTAGAGCGCTTGCTCGATTTGCTCAAGCTGGCGCTGCTCGTGTTCAGAGAGCGGCACGACGCCTCCCATAAAAAACCTTGCGCCCGGCAGGTGTGCGGTGACCTTTCACCTCACATACCCGGTTCAATTTCCAGAATACGAGCGTTAACACGCCGCTTGGAAGGGCGGACCCCCCACCAGGTCAGAAACCACCCTCAACGGGGGAGTTCGCGTCCTGCACCAGGGCCGCCGGCCGGACCGCGCTGGCACCGAATCGGCGGGCGATCTTGTCGACCGCGCGCTCCGCCTCGCGCCAGCCAATAGGCCGGTCATCGAACGTTAGCTGGGCATTCGCGGCGGCCGCCGTGACCAGGCCCGATACCCGGACGCCGACGAGCCGCAGCCGCGCGCCGTCGTCGAGACCGGCCGACTCATACAACGCGCAGGCTGTGGCGTAAATCTCACGAGCGACATCAGTCGGATAGGCGAGAGTCCGGGACCGCGTCAGGGTCTTGAAGCTGGCCAGCCGGAGCTTGACAGAAACCGTCCGGGCGGCGTAGCCGCCCGCCCGCAGGCTGTGTGCGGTCCGCCCGGACAGCTTCAGCAACTCCCGCCTGATCCGTTCCGGGTCGTCGATGTCGGCCGCGAAGGTCTCCTCGGCCCCGATGCTTTTCTCCCGCACGTGCGGCGTCACCCGGCGCTCGTCCCGGCCCCAGGCCAGAGCGGCTAGGTGCGAGCCCTGGGCGACCCCGAGCTCGTGCTGCAGTGCGGCCAGCGGGGTGTGCGCGATGTCGGCCACCGTGCGCAGGCCCAGCCGGGCCAGCGCCTCCCCGGTCCGCTCCCCGACGCCCCAAAGCGCCGACGCCGGGAGCGCGTGCAGGAAGTCGAGCACGTCCGCGCGCGGCACCACGAGAAGCCCGTCCGGCTTGCAGCGGGCGGAGGCGATCTTGGCCACGAACTTGGTCGGCGCGACCCCGACCGAGCAGGTGATGCCCTGCTGCCTGGCGATCTCAGCCCGGATGTGCCTGGCGATCACGGCGGGCGGCCCGAGCCGCCGCAGCGCGCCGGAGACATCGAGGAAGGCCTCGTCGAGTGCGAGCGGCTCCATGTCCGGCGTGATCGTACCGAAGATCGCCATCACCTCCTTGGAGGTGGCGGCGTACATCCGGTGCCTGGGCGCGACGAACACCGCCCGCGGGCACATCCGCTGCGCCCGGGCCACCGGCATCGCCGAGCGCACCCCGAACTCCCGGGCCGGATACGACGCGGACAGCACCACGCCCCGGCCGCCGGTTCCGCCTACGATGACCGGCCGGCCCGCGAGCTCCGGCCGGTCCCTGACCTCCACGCTCGCGTAGAACGCGTCCATGTCCACGTGCAGGATGTGGCAGCCGGCGTCGTCGGGACCCGCGGCGTCCTGAGGACACTCTGGGGCTGCGGCGGCGGCCATGATTCAGCGGTGGCCGAGCACGTGCAGCTGCGCGGCGATGTCGCGCAGCGGCGGGGTGGCCGCAGCGGCCGCCTCCAGCTCGCGCAGCGCCTCGGTCCCGCCGCCGTCCCCGTCGAGCAGCGCGCCGGGCACTAGCCCGCTGAAGATCCGCAGGCCGTGCGCCTCCCCCGCGCGCAACCCGGCCCCCTCGATCAGCGCGGTGAGCGCCGGCAGGGTGAACCGCCGTGGCGAGCCGGACCCCTCCTCTGCCTTCTCGCTCTCAAGCAGCTGGCGGGCCTCGGTGAACCGGCCGGCCAGCGCCCGGTGCAGGACCGCGGCCACCGCGTTGGACGCGAGCACGCTGACCGTGGCGGACGGCCGGAGGACGGCGGCGATCGCGGCCATCGCGTCGGAGGGCGAGTCGACGTACTCGAGCACGTTGTGGCAGATGACGAGGTCCGCCGACTTCGTTCCCGCCACGCTGTCCAGGCTGGCCGCCTCGCCTTGCACCGCGGTCAGCCGCGCGCCCGCCTCGGCGGCCCGCCGCTGCGCCGCCGCCAGCGCGTCCGGGCTCGGATCGACCACGGTGACGTTGTGTCCCTGGGCGGCGAACGGCACCGCCAGCCCGCCGGTCCCCCCGCCCACGTCGACGATGTCCAGCGCCTGCCTGCCAGTCTCCGCCACCCGGGCCAAGACGACATCGCGCAGGACATCCCAGACCAGGGAGAAGCGGACGCCGTCGCGCCTGAAATCTGCCGCCACGCCAGCCTCCTTCCAGGAGTCCAATGTAGTGCCGGTCACCGACATTCCCGCTGGCCTTCGAGTGCGGTTACTTTCCGTTCCGAAGAAATGAACTTCCGTGACCAGCCCAACGTTATACAGCCGTGCGGAACTCTCAGATTCTTCTTTACGTCACCTGCCGGCAATTCCAGCGCAGCCGGAGGCGTCCACCGTATGCTCTTCGCCATGGCTGAGCACCTAGAGTTGCCTCGCCCCTGGCGGCTGATCCTGACCGCAGGATGGAACCTGGCCGAATCCCTCGGTCTTCCCGTCGCAGGGTACTTCGTCGGTGTGAAGCTGGGCGGCCGGGACGCGGGCATGCTGGCCGCAACCGCCGTGGTCTGGCTGACTGTGGTGGGCCGCAAGGTCGTCACCCGCAGCGTCCCCGGCCTACTCACGATCTCGGCCCTGGTCCTCACGCTGCAGACGGCGGTGGTGATCGTCACCGGCAGCATGTTGTTCTTCCTGCTCCAGTTCCCGCTGGCCAACCTGGGCCTGTGCGTGCTGTTCGCGCGGACCGCGCCGACCCGCAAGCCACTGGTCGCCCAGCTCGCCGCCGAGGTCGTCGCGCTGCGCCAGCCGTCGTCCCATCACCCGGGACTGCACCGGTTCTTCCAGGGCGCGACCTGGCTCTGGGCCGGGATCTTTTTCGTGTCCACCGTGGGCCTGGCCGTGCTGATGGCCTTCGAAACGGTCAAGGTGTTTCTGCTCCTCACCACCGCCGTCACCATAGGCGGTGTGGTCGCGGGCACCTGCCTGTCGGCATTCTGGTTCTTCCGGGTGCTGCACCGCTCCGGCCTGCGCGTCCGCTTCGCCCAGCAGCCCTGACCCTCCGGCTGGGCTATCAGCCAGCCGCGCCGGGCGAGCGGGTCAGACTTGCAGCGACGGCTTGAGTCCGGCGATGCGGGCCAGGAGGCCGTTGACGAAGGAGGGCGAGGCGTCGGTGGACAGGTCCTTGACGAGCAGCACGGCCTCGCTGATCGCGACGCCGTCCGGCACGTCCTGCGCCCAGAGCAGCTCGTAGACGCCGATCCGCAGCACGTTCCGGTCCACGGCGGGCATCCGGTCCAGGGTCCAGCCCTCGGCGTACTCCGAGATCAGCTCGTCGATGCGCGCGGAATGCACGGTTACGCCGCGGACCAGTTCCGCGGCGTAGGCGGGCACTGGCGGGCTGCCCAGCGTGATGCGCTCGGCGAGCAACTCCAGGACCGGCAGGCCGCGCAGCTCGGCCTCGAAGAGGATGTCCAGGGCCCGCTTGCGCGCCTTGCTACGGGCGGGCATAGGAGTGTGAGGGCACGTAGCAGGGCGCAGCTCTCATCAGGCGCGGCCGAGGTACTGGCCGGTCCTGGTGTCGACCTTGATCTTCTCGCCGGTCGAGATGAACAGCGGCACCTGGATGGTCGCGCCGGTCTCCAGGGTGGCCGGCTTGGTGCCGCCGGT